>JAKSJJ010000020.1 GCA_024398335.1 Bacteroidales bacterium
TATTTAAGGCGGACCTTCACGCCGGCTTCCTGATAATAATACCTGATAGCGATCTCCTCCTCGATAAAAGGAACAATCTCCTCTCTTCTGAGGCGGATAAATGAAGCCTTATCTATCTCGAGAGCCTTTTCCAAGGCGGCGAGTTGCTCTGTCATAGTCTGCGCGGTACCGTCCTCCTCAAGTTCCTTTTTCATCTGATCGAAAAGAGTCTTGGCACTAGAGCGGTAATCAAAGTTCTGAGTCATCGCATACTGCACGAAATCCTCGAAATCCTTATCCGAAAGCTTGAAATCATCCACCTCCGGAATACTCTCATGCTTACGACAGAACTCAATAGCGTAACTCTCCACGATTCCGTTGAGAACCAAGGAATAGATAAGACGGCTATGACTCTTGAAAGGAATGACCACATCCGGAGTGATTCCACCGCCATCACGCACGATACGTCCCTTCGCGGTCTTGAACTCATGAGTCAGAGAATCCGGGATGACGCCGACGCTACCGTCCTCATTGCGGTTGCTATAATCCCTCGCCTGGACACAACGGCCGCTCGGAGTATAATACTTCGCCCATGTGACCTTGAGCTGTCCGTCATATGCCAAAGGACGCACTGACTGCACCAGGCCCTTGCCATAGCTTCTCACGCCCATGATAGTAGCCCTGTCCAGGTCCTGGAGAGCTCCGCTGACAATCTCCGACGCCGACGCGCTGCCGCCGTCAATCATCACTATGATAGGAATCTGTGTATCAATAGGTTCCGTAACAGTCTTATACTCCTTGAAACTGCCCTCGGCACGTCCCTTCGCCGTAACGACACTCGTACCTTTCGGCACGAAGAGAGACACTATGCCTACAGCCTCGCTCAGAAGTCCTCCGCCATTGCCTCTAAGGTCGAGCACCAGACGCTCCATGCCCTGCTTCTTCAATTCGAGCACAGACTTCTTGATCGACTCGCTGACCCCCTCTGTGAAACCTGACTGAAGGATATAACCTGTCTTGCTGTCCAACATGCCAGTATAGTCAATGTCCGGAAGATGGATCTTCTCCCTTACGATAGTCATCTTGACAATCTCGCCCGTGCGTACCTTCTTGACCGTGAAGACCACCTTCGTGCCAGGCTTTCCCTTCATCTTCTCGCTGGCCTCCTTGCTCACGAGCGGCTTTGTATCCTCGCCGTCTATCTCCATGATCTCGTCTCCGCAGACAAGATGATTCTTCCACGCCGGGGAGCCGTAGTATGGCTCATTGATGACCACATACTCGCCCACCTTCTTCTGGATAATCGCTCCTATGCCGCCGTATGACTTATTAATCATCATCTCAAAGTCATCCTGCTCCTCCTGAGGGACATACACCGTATAAGGGTCAAGCTGCTCGAGCATCGCGTCGATACCGGCACGCATGATTTTATCTAATTGAAGGCTATCCACATAGCTGCGGTTCAACTCTCGAAGAATAGAGCCCTGGATCTCAGTCCACTGGCCCATCTTAAAACTCTTCGACTGAGAGAAAGCGCTCTGGCCTGAAAGCAGCGCCGCGACCGCTGATATAATTATAAGAATACGTTTCATAGACGCGAAATTAGTATTTTTTCTATATTTGCGTAACTAATACCTACCACCACATGATAAGTGAAGCACAATTGGAGCAGACGCTCAAAGATCTTTTTGATAATCTTTCGTTCACATCAGAGCCCACAGGACTTTACGACCCACTCAGATACATGATAGGTATCGGAGGCAAAAGGGTGCGTCCACGTCTTTGTCTTTTGACATACAGCCTTTACAAGAACGCCTTCAGCGAGGAGATTCTCTCCCCTGCCGCCGCTTTGGAGGTATTCCACAGCTTCACCCTCATCCATGACGACATCATGGACAACGCGGATGTACGCCGCGGAGTCCCGACCGTATGCCGCAAATGGGACAACAACACAGCCATTCTCTCCGGAGACGTGATGTGCATCGACAGCTACCGTCGTCTCGCCGTCGCTCCAAAGGCCGTACTCCCGCAAGTTTTAGGCCTTTTCACAAAGACAGCGGCGGAAGTCTGCGAAGGTCAGCAATATGACATGGACTTCGAGAATGACAAGAACGTGACCATGGAGGACTACGTCAAGATGACAGGCCTGAAGACCGCTGTGCTGATCGCATGCGCGGCGAAGATGGGAGCGATCATCGCGGGGGCACCGGAACACCACTGCGAGCAGTTGTACAAGTTCGGATACGACCTCGGACTCGCCTTCCAGGTGGCTGACGACTACCTCGACACATTCGGAGACGTGAAGGTCTTCGGCAAGGCCATAGGAGGAGACATCATCAACGGCAAGAAGACATGGCTGCTGACCCGCGCCGTAGAAAAGGGCGAGGCACTGGAAGAAGCCGGAATCATAGGTCCGGGCAAAGGTAAGGCCAAGATTATCGAGGCCATGGAGATGCCTGTGGACACAGAAGCGCACAAGGCGGAGAAGATCGCCGTCGTGAAGAGCCTTTACGAGGCCTTCGGAGTTGACGAGGACGCGAAATACGAAGTCATCAAGCTCCACGACCGCGCCATCTCACACCTTCAGGGACTCGGCCTGAGCAGGGTCAAGCTTGAGATGCTGCACCGTTTCGCCGACCGACTTGTCGGAAGAACGAAATAGCCTATTCCTTTAAAATCTTGGACCACCTTGTCAGCAACAAAGTGGTCCAAAATTTTATTTATCTCGAAAGCATCCGGGAGGATGGGTCGATGAAAAGTTGACCTTCCGGAGCGACGTCAGGGTCGGGACATACAGGACTGAGCGAGCGAGAGACATCACGGCGGAGCTCCTTACGCAAGCTCATCTTATCTGAGAGTATAGACTTGAAGCCGTCAACGACGAAGATGTCATAGTCGCCCTTATAGCTGACCCACTGAGACGCCTGCTCGTCAAATACGGCGACATCCTCGGCCTTGATCTCCAGGCAGACCTTCTCGCTCTGGCCAGGGTAAAGCAACGATGTCTTCGCGAAGGCGCGCAGATGACTCTCGCAGCTACGCTCCACCTTTACAGAAGAGCCTCCGACCTCGGACGCGAACAGCTCGACCACATCACGGCCCGCCACAGCGCCGACATTCTTAACAGTAAGGCTCACCTTCCATCCCTCACGGGTAGTCTTGACCTTAAGATTCTCCAATGAGAAGTCTGTGTATGAAAGACCATAACCGAAGAGATAAGTCACAGGCACACAGAAGTTTGAGTAATAGCGGTAACCCACATATACATCCTCCGTATAATCTACATAGTCGAAATCCTTCATCTCGTATAGTTTTGTCTTGCTATAACGATAGAAAGAATCGTTCTTGCCTGTCACGCCCTCTATGAACGGAAAGTTCTGGCTAGGGACATCAGCATACTCCACAGGGAAAGTCATAGGAAGACGGCCGCTAGGGTTCACTTCACCGCTGAGCACGTCCATGATAGCATAACCTGCCTCCTGACCCGGCTGCCAAGCCAAAAGCACCGCGTCAACGGAGTCCTTCCATGAAGCCATCTCGATGACTCCACCTATATTAAGTACGACACTGACGCTCTTACCCTTCGCATGGAAAGCCTCAGTGACAATGTTAAGAAGGGCGACCTCCGACTCCTTGAGAAGGAAATCATCCTTGACATGGCGGTCTGTACCTTCTCCTGAAGTCCTCACGATGCAGACCACAGCGGCGTCATCAGCCTCAGCGGCATCCTTCGCCAGTGCATCAAAACCCTCAAGAGGCATCTCCTGGGCCCTGTCCTTCGCGAAGAACCAGCTTCTGCCCTCATTGACCTTGGCAAGTCTCTCCTTCTCCGAATCCATCCATGCGCGGTATGCCGCATCGAGCTTCGAGTCAAGGGTATAACCCGCTTCCTTGACCGCCTGGTCAAGATTGATCACATAAGCCTTATTGACATCACCAGAGCCGAAGCCTCCGGCTACAAGATCATATGCGCCCACGCCGAAAAGAGCAAGCTTGGACTCCTTCTCCAATGGAAGGGTGTTCTCCTTATTCTCCAAAAGCACCATTGACTGAGCGGCGGCGTCACGAGAAACAGCGGCATGAGCCACAAGGTCAGGCTTATTTGAATAAGCGTACTTCTTGAAATGAGGAGTGCGCACGACAAGATTAAGAATACGGCGTACACATGCGTCAAGGGCGGACTCGTCCAATGTCCCGTCCTTAACAGCCTCGAGAATAGCTGTATACATCCAGCCCTTTCCCGGCTGTATCATGTCGTTTCCGGCGACCATCTGAGCCACAGGATTCTGTCCACCGCCCCAGTCTGTCATGACAGTGCCCTTATAACCCCAGTCTCCGCGGAGGATATTCTCAAGAAGATCGACGCTCTCTGAGGTATAAACACCATTTAGATAATTATAAGAGGTCATGACAGTCCAAGGATCAGCCTCCTTGACAGCGATCTCGAACGGCTTGAGATAAATCTCACGCAGGGCCTTCTGGCTGATTCGAGAGTCACTCGCCAGACGGTTGATCTCACAGCTGTTAGCGGCGAAATGCTTGATAGAGGTGCCCACGCCGTTTGACTGCACGCCCTGAACCATCGCGGCAGCTATCTTTCCCGCCAAAAGAGGATCCTCCGAGTAATACTCGAAGTTACGTCCGCACATAGGGTTGCGGTGGATATTGAGACCCGGAGCCAAAAGCACGTCAACTCCATATTCAAGAACCTCGTTACCCATCGCCTTACCTACCTCACGCACGAGGGCAGGATCCCACGACGAGGCCAGAAGAGTCCCGATAGGAAAACCTGTACAATAATAAGTGTTCTCGTCATTTTCCCTTGTTGGCTTGATTCTCAGTCCGGCAGGACCGTCAGCGAGCACAACGGCAGGAATTCCCAGGCGAGGTATAGGGAAAGTCGTCCCGGCACAGCCTGGCACCTCATGGCGGCAATCAGCGATAAACACGAGATCAGCGCTGTCCAACACGTCTTTCTGGGCGCTACCAACTACGAAATGGCACTTTTCCTCGAGGGTCATAGCGCCGATAATCTGTTCGATATTGTCCTCTCTGAGGACGAGTTCTCCCTCAACGCTCTGGTTTGAAGAAGAACATCCCAGCAGCAAAAGCGCAGCTGGGATGAGGTTCCAAAATTTCTTCATATTAAAGATTTGTCTCTGCCTGAAGTTTGATGTCAGCTACAGAAGCGCCGACGAAGATGTTGAACTTACCAGGATTAGCGACCCAGTTGTGGACGCTCTCATCGTAGTAAGCGAATGACTTCTTGTCAAGATGGAGTTTGACAACTGTGCTCTCTCCCTTTGGAAGATAAACCTTCTTGAAAGCCTTGAGTTCCTTAACCGGGCGGGCTACGGTAGGATTCTGCTCACCTACGTACACCTGAGCGACTTCAGAAGCACCGAAATTACCCGTGTTGGAAAGAGTGAACTGCACGTCAGCGCCACCGTCATCGGTAGGGATGACAAAGAGTTTGCTGTACTCGAATGTAGAATATGTCAGACCATATCCGAATGGATAGAGCGGAGTCACGCCCTTACGCTCAGCGCCTCTGTAACCCATGAATACGCCCTCAGTATAAACGACATACTTGCCTGTGAAACCTCTCTTTGTAAGAGGCTCCTTCGGATAATAGCTGTCCCATGTAGGATTGTCCTCAAGACGAGTCCACATAGTCATAGGAAGACGGCCTGAAGGAGAGTACTTACCTACGAGCATCTCGGCGATAGCCTTTCCTCCCTCCTGACCAGGGTACCAGCCCCATACGATAGCGGCGACCTTGTCCTGCCACTTGCTCATGTCAATTCCGCCACCGGCGAAGACTACGACAATGACCTTCTTGCTATGAGCGGCGGCCAGAGCGATGAGCTCGTCCTGTCCGTCAGGAAGATTAAAGCTTCTGTCAGAGTTCTCCTTCTCGCTGGTCTTGTCAAAACCGACAGCGACGACAACAGCGCCGGCGGCCTCGATAGCCTTAATGTCAGAGGCGGACACGCTCTTGCTGTCCTTCGCGCCAAGCACCTTCACAGGATATTTCTTGCCAAGTCCCTTCAGACCGTCAGCGAGAGTAGCCGAGTGGATAGGGTCAACACGTCCTGAACCGCCACCGCATGGGATGACATCAGCGTGAGGGCCCATAAGAACGATGTTAGCCTTCTTTTTCAGAACGATAGGGAGAACGCCGTCATTCTTCAGGAGAACGGAAGCCTCCTTTGCGAGGTTGTAAGCGGTCTGGCAAGATTTAGGGTTATCCTCAGGGATGTTCTTGTCAAGCTGCTCTCTTCCGAGGAATCCGAAAGCGATGTAGGTCTGGAGGATATGCTGGACCTTCTCGTCAAGGTCAGCCTCTGTGATGACGCCGCTTTCAAGAAGCGGTTTAAGAAGTTCAGGGGTGAAGCAGAAAGCCTTAGGCATCTCAAGGTCAAGGCCATTCTTCACGGCTCCGAGGCTGCTGTAAGTAGAGGTCCAGTCAGACATCACCAGACCTTCGAATCCCCAACGTTCGCGAAGGGTAGTGCGAAGAAGGAAAGGATTCTCAGCGGCATGGACGCTGTTCACAGGGTTGTAGCTTGACATCACGGAGCCTACCTTCGCCTCTTCGACAGCGGCGCGGAAGGTAGGGAAATAAATCTCGTTCATGGTCCTCTCGTCTGCGTCAGAGCTTACATGATGGCGGTCAAACTCCTGATTGTTGAGAGCGAAGTGCTTGATACAAGCCATGACACCCTGAGACTGGATACCCTTGATATAAGCCACTGATATACGGGCGGCGAGATATGGATCCTCACCCATGTACTCGAAGTTACGGCCGTTCAGCGGACTGCGGAAGATATTCACGCCGGGGCCGAGAAGAATATGTACTCCACGGGCGCGGGAGTCCTGTCCAAGGCCTTCGCCCATAGCGGTTACGGCTTCAGGATTCCATGAAGCGGCAGCGGCGAGACAGCAAGGGAACAGAGTACTCTTGGTGTTGTTTCGGACTCCCTGAGGGCCGTCGGCCATACGAATGGAAGGAATGCCGAGGCGCTCGATAGGAGCGGTATGGAAACCATCATTATAACCTGAGATGAACATGATTTTCTCATCAATGGTCATCTGCTTTACAAGAGCGGCCGCTTGGTCCTTATCCTCTTTTGTTACGGACTGAGCCTTTACGCACGGAGAGCCCAAAAGAAGGGCCACGGCTGCGACAGCGATAGATAAAAGTTTGGTATTCATATAGTTATTAGTGTTATTTATTCCACAATGCGAAAATTCTTCTTAAGCAGGACCCTATCGTCCGCTGACGCTCCCGCCATGATCTCGAAGTCTCCAGCCTCAAGGACCTTCTCAAGAGAATAATCATAGAAGCTGAACGAGTCCTTGTCAAGCTCGAACTCGAGCTCTACGCTCTGACCTGCCCCGACGGCGACCCTCTGGAAGCCTTTGAGTTCCTTTACCGGACGAGTGATAGACGCGAAGCGGTCATGAATATAAAGCTGAGCCACCTCGACAGCGTCACGCCCGCTCTTATTCGTGAGTTTCACCTTGACTTTCAAAGGAAGCTGAGCCCTTGAGAGAGAATCAGCGCTGAGTTCAAGGTCGGAATACTCTATCTCCGAATAGCTGAGACCGTGACCGAAATGATACAGAGGAGCATTCACGACGTCGCAATAGCAGCTTGTGTATCTCTGGAACGGAGCATAATCCCCGCGAGGACGACCGCTATTCTTATGATTATAGTGGATAGGAATCTGACCCACGCTGCGAGGGAAGCTGACTGTCAATCGGCCTGAAGGGTTCACATCACCGCTGAGCACATCCGCCACGGCATTACCCGCCTCGGCGCCAAGATGCCAAGCTGTCACTATCGCCGGAATGTTCTCATCCTCCCAATCCAGAACGAGTGGACGTCCGGCAAGGGTAACAAGCACGATAGGCTTGCCTGTCTTAGCCAGAGCCTTGAGAAGTTCTCTCTGAGGAGCAGGTATGGTGATATCACTGCGTGAACAACCCTCTCCGCTCATTCGCGCGAGCTCTCCAAGAGTCGCCACGATAACATCGCTTGAGCGCGCGACGCTCAGAGCCTCTGCCAAAAGAGCCTCATCGCTCTTATCGCGTCTAAGAACGTTTTTGTCCAAAGCGAGTTTACTTTCAACCTTCTGGTCATCAAACACATGGCTACCGAAAGCATATTTTACCTTATCGGCTCCAAAGCGATCGACAAGACCCTGATAGACAGATATCTGCTCATGATATTTAGGCATCACATGCCAACATCCGAGCATCTCCTTGGAAAGATCGCCAAGAGGTCCGATGACAGCGATACGGGCGCCCTCCTTGAGAGGAAGCACCGAACCCTCATTTTTCAAAAGGACTATACACTCGTCCGCGACAGAACGGGCGTCAGATACATATTTGTCGCTCTGGAGAAGTTCAGCGGCCTGCTCTTCACGGCAGAACCTGTACGGATCGTCAAAAAGACCGAGTTTCTCTTTAAGTTCAAGGACTCTGCGGCAAGCCTGGTCAATGGTCTTGACGCTCACCTTGCCTTCCTTGACAGCCTCCGCGAGGTGCTTATTGAAGCTCTCGTCGACCATATCCATGTCCACTCCGGCATTTATCGCCTTGATGGCGCCCTCCTTCAAATCAGCGGCCGCTCCGTGAGCGATACACTCCTTGATGGCGGTGTAGTCAGTCACTAGCATGCCCTCAAAGCCATAGCGGCCACGGAGCACGTCTGTGAGCAGATATTTATGGAAGGTGAGAGGCACTGACTCAAACTCATTGAATGAGCTCATGGCGGTCAAAGCTCCAGCGTCGACAGCCGCCTGATAAGGAAGCATGTACTCGTTGAACATCTGCTGACGGCTCATGTCCACGGTATAATAGTCCCTTCCCGCCTGAGCGCCGCCATACAGTGCGAAATGTTTCACGCATGCGGCGATGCAGGTGCTGTCGGAAAGGTCTCTCTGGAAACCCCTGACCTGAGCGGCAGCTACAGCCGCCCCAAGGTAAGGATCCTCACCCGCGCCCTCGGCGATACGGCCCCATCTCGGATCACGGGCGATATCACACATAGGAGTGAAGGTCCAGGCAATTCCTGAAACAGAAGCCTCCTCAGCCGCGATACGGCTCGCTCTCTCGATAGCCTCCATATCCCATGAGCACGCCATAGCAAGAGGAATAGGGAACGCGGTCTCATATCCGTGAATCACATCAAGTCCGAAAACGATAGGAATGCCAAGGCGGCTCTCCTCGACTGCGATCTTCTGCACGGCGCGGACGTTCTCCGCGCCTTTGATATTAAGAATGCTGCCGACAGCGCCAGAGCGGATTTTCTCCTCCACGTTCTGACTGGCCTCGGTTCCTGTAAGTTCAGGTCCGACAAGCTGGTTAAGCTGTCCGATTTTCTCCTCGAGAGTCATCTGGGCCATCAAGGCGTCAACTCTCGATTTAGGAGAACAAGCAAGAATCATAGCGGCCAGGGCCGCGAAAGCAAATATCTTTTTCATCCGTCGGGGGATTATTTAAGAACGATCTCCACCGGGCAATGGTCGGAGCCGTAAATCTCGTTATGTATATCAGTAGAAACTATTCTATCCTTGAAGTCCTCGCTTACGACGAAATAGTCGATACGCCACCCCACGTTCCTTTCCCTCGCCGCCATACGATATGACCACCAGGAATATTTCGCCTCATCGGGATGCTGCATACGCCACGAATCCACGAATCCGGCGGCGAGCCATTGGCTGAACTTGCCTCTCTCCTCGTCGGAGAAACCCGCATTGAAATGGTTCGTGGCGGGATTTTTAAGGTCTATCTCCTCATGAGCGACATTAAGGTCTCCGCACACGACGACAGCCTTCCCCTTCGCCCTCAACGACAGAAGATACTCCCGGAAAGCGTCCTCCCAGCTCATCCTGTAGTCGAGCCGGCGAAGACCGTCCTGGGAATTAGGGACATATACGTTCACGAGGAAAAATTCATCGAACTCCAAGGTGACTACCCTGCCCTCAGTATCATGCTCGGCTACGCCTATACCCAGAGACACCGAAAGAGGAGCGACCCTTGTATAAATAGCGGTTCCTGAATAACCCTTTTTCTCAGCATAGTTCCAGTAAGAACTGTAGCCAAGAAACTCAAGGTCTATCTGCCCCGCCTGGAGCTTAGTCTCCTGAAGGCACACCACATCCGCGTCAAGGTCGGCGAAGATATCAGCGAACCCCTTTCCGACGACAGCGCGCAGGCCGTTTACATTCCAGCTTATAAGCTTCATCAGCGGAGGGGATTATTCGATTTTCCACTCCACGCCGTCCTTACCGTCCTTGACAACGATACCGATAGCCTTAAGAGCGTCGCGAATCTGGTCTGAACGGGCCCAATCCTTAGCGGCACGGGCGGCCTTTCTATCCTCGAGGACCATCTCCATGAGTCCTCCGATCACCTTCTCCGAAGTATCGTCAGAAGCCTCCTCGTCACGAAGTCCGAGCACGCCGAAGACGACATCGTCAAAGAGCTGGCACAAAGCGGAGAGGTCGTTAGCGGAAAGCTTGAGGGTCTTGTCCTTGGCCATATTCACGAGCCTTACAGCGTCGAAAAGATGACTGAGGGCGATAGGGGTGTTCATGTCGTCGCAGAGGGCGTCATAGACACCGTCGAAAATCTTCACGATATCCTGGTTGTCAGCGACGCATGAATCCGGAGCAACGCTTTCGCTGATAGCGCCGTACTCATATGCGGGAGCTTTGCGGCCAGCCATGGCGTAAAGGTCTTTAGCGGCTGCCATGATTCTCTTCAAGCCCTTCTGGGCGGCCTGCAGGGCCTCATTTGAGAAATCGAGGGTTCCGCGGTAGTGGGCCTGAAGGATGAAGAAGCGGATGGTCATAGGGCTGTAGGCCTGGTCAAGCTTGTCATGCTCTCCCGCGAAAAGCTGAGGGAGGGTGATGAAGTTGCCCAGAGACTTACCCATCTTCTGACCGTTGATGGTGATCATGTTATTATGAACCCAGTAATGTACGCCCTGGGTGCCGCGGCTAGCGACGTTCTGGGCGATCTCGCACTCATGATGAGGGAACATAAGATCCATTCCACCGCCGTGGATGTCGAACTCATGACCGAGATATTTCTCACCCATGACGGAGCACTCAAGGTGCCATCCAGGGAATCCCTCACCCCAAGGAGAAGGCCATTTCATGATATGCTGAGGCTCGGCTTTTTTCCAAATAGCGAAATCGAACGGAGCCTTCTTGTCGTTCTGTCCGTCCAGCGAGCGAGTACCCTCGAGAGTATCGTCAAGGGTGCGGCCGGAGAGCACGCCATAGCGATGGTCGTCATTATACTTGCGAACGTCGAAGTAGATACTTCCGTTGCTCTCGTATGCGTAGCCCGACTCAAGAATCTTCTTCACGGCCTCGATCTGCTCGACGATATGGCCGGAAGCTCTAGGCTCGATAGAAGGCGGTGCAACGTTAAGACGCCTCATGGCATCATGATAACGCAAGGTATAAGTCTGAACGACCTCCATAGGCTCAAGCTGCTCCAAGCGGGCCTTCTTAGCTATCTTGTCCTCGCCCTCGTCGGCGTCATGCTCAAGGTGACCCACGTCAGTGATATTCCTGACATAGCGTACCTTGTAGCCAAGGTGGCGCAGAAGTCTTGTCAAGACATCATATGTGACTCCCGGACGGGCGTGGCCAAGGTGGGCGTCGCCATAGACAGTAGGGCCGCAGACATAAAGTCCGACCCTGCCTGGATTTACAGGAACGAAAAGTTCCTTTTTGCGTGAAAGGGTATTTGTTAGAAATAAATCTCTCATATCGTAAAACTGTTTAATATAACTTGCGAATATAGTAAATTACTTGGAAAAAACCTACCTTCGCGACCCTATGCCAACAATAAGCGTAATCCTCGCGGTTTATAACGCGGAAAAATATCTGAAAAACGCGGTTGAAAGCGTTCTTTCTCAAAGTCTGAATGACCTTGAGCTTATTCTCGTCGATGACGGAAGCACCGACGGTTCCTCGGCCATCTGCGATAAGTACCTCACGCACGAAAAAGTCAAAGTCATCCACATCCCTAACGGTGGACCTATAAACGCCCGCCGTACGGGAGTCGAGGCCTCCTGTGGAGAGTGGATATGTTTTATCGACGCCGACGACACGATGACACCAGACGCCCTGGAAAAGCTCTTTGGCGCCTCAAATGATGCCGACATAGTCATCGGAGAGCATAGACATGTCCCCCAGAGGGCTCCCCGCGTTCTCGACTCCGACACCTACCGAAGGATGATGCTGCGTAACATCGGAGAGGTGCAGGTCTCGCTCTGGGCGCATATTTTCAGACGCGAGCTTTTCACGCCGGACACATTCGCCGCCGACCCCGGCCTTCTCGTAGGAGAAGACTGGGTCACGAATATAAGGCTATCGTTCAACATAAAACGTAAAATCGTCTCTCTGAGCGACTATATCTACAACTACACCCTGGACAACCCTGGCTCGATACTGCATGTCGTAAAGAAAAAATCCCCGGAGGTGCTGGACTTTCTCCGCAAGGAACTTATCAAGGCCATCCCCGAGGATCAATTGAGCAGCTATCTGCCGGAGATCACGTGGAAGGAACTACTGGAACTGGACTGGTTCTTCCACTCTCACCCGGGGGACAGGGAGTACATGAAAAGCGATTTTTTCAAGCATATTCTCCAAGACGCCAAAGACTCCGGGATGGAAATGCCCTACTGGCTGGACGAGATTATCCGAGGAGGCAACAGTTTTATAGCCAATAAGATAGCCTACTGGAAAAGACATTTCCGCAAGAAAAAGGAAAAAGATATTTTCACAGACTTGTGGCGTTAGTTTTTGGAAATTCAAAAATTAGCCCTACATTTGCACCCGCAGCGGAATCGTCCGCGATAATGAAGCTTTAGCTCAGCTGGTTCAGAGCGCTTGCTTGACAGGCAAGAGGTCGGCAGTTCGAATCTGCCAAGCTTCACACAAGGCAGCCCGCGAGGCTGCTTTTTTTCATTCATAAACGCCCGCCCCGGGCACAAAAGGCCACGCCATGGAAGGAAGAGAGAACGAAGGGCTGCTCGCCCTCGGAAAAAAGACAGAATACAAGAGAGACTACGCCCCTGAGGTACTTGAAACCTTTGTCAACAAGCACCAGGAGAACGACTATTGGGTAAGGTTCAATTGCCCTGAGTTCACTTCACTCTGCCCTATCACAGGCCAGCCGGACTTCGCCGAGATCCGCATAAGCTATATCCCTGACGTGAGAATGGTCGAGAGCAAGAGCCTCAAGCTCTATCTTTTCAGCTTCCGTGACCACGGAGACTTCCACGAGGACTGCGTCAACAAGATCATGAAGGACCTTGTCAAGCTCATGGATCCTAAATACATAGAGGTCACCGGCATCTTCACCCCGCGCGGAGGCATAAGCATATACCCGTACGCCAATTACGGTCGTCCGGGCACGAAATATGAGCAGTTGGCTCAGGACAGGCTTTTCAGCCGCGAATAGAATTATCTTTTCTTATAGACAAGCTGCTTACCCTGAGCGTCGGTAAGCCTCAGACGATCCCCTTCGATCACGCCCTGCAAGAGATTCTCGTTCACCTTGATGGTGACTTTAGGCGGGAGGTAATCGTATTCACAACCCTTGACGCTGACAGGCTTTCCGCCAAGATAAACATATACGATCGTGGCGTAAAGAGGATCATCGAAACATATAGACGAGCCCTCGATCTCCTTGATGTTCTCCGCCTCCACGACGGCCCAGTAGGAGTTGGCAAGGGAGATACCAGCCTTGACATTTACCGAGAAAGAGCACAGTTCCACTCCTGCCTGGGAGTATCCTTTCACAGTATGTGTACCCACCATGGCGCTCTCCAGATTAAGTCCGGCGGCGGTAGGAGTCACCCTGATACCTGAACTCGGCGTCCATTTCATGTCAAGCGGGCTGGCGTCAGAGACCTCATTTCCGGAGGCGTCCTTAGCCTTTACCGTCAAGTCCACATCCCGCTGGTTATTGACAAGCATCTTATATGACTCCTCACACTCGCACGAGTAGGCCTCCACACTGTAAACCTTGACATAGAACGACTTAGAGTTCTTGCCCCACGATCCGGTGATACGTGCTGTACCCTCACCCTGAGCAAGGAAATGCGAGCCTTCTATCTTGACAATAGCCTCGTCCGACGAGCTCCAGCTCACACGGCTCTTACAGTCGTAAAGAACGGAGAAAAGTCTTCCCTTACGGACGACCATAGTACCCTCGTTCTCAAGTTCCGGATTGAGAAACACAAGGCCCGACTTCGAGCAGGCCGCAAATGAAAATATGATGGCGGTCAAACTGACCAACACGGTGATGAATCTTCTCATATATCTAATCCCTCTAAAAAATCTTCGTCGCGAAGATACATAAAACTTTGTCTTGTCAGATATTCTGTCTATATTTGAAAAAATTACTGACCACATGAAAACATCAGAGCTTATTACACTCCTCCAGAAGGAGGTCGAGAAAAACGGAGACCAGAATGTAGTAATCGCGGCTAATAAGCATAGTTATTACGGAGTAAGACCTGTCACCAAGGACAACCTTACTACCCTCGCCCTCTTTGACAAAGTCGAGGACTAATCCGGATTCTACTTTAAAAGTCTATCATTTTTCTATCGTCTCGAGTGGAATACATTCGAGACGATTATTATACTCAGCACGATAGCGAGAGTCACCTCGACAGCGGTGAAGCCGGAGGTGGCAGCATGGCGGAACTGCTCGCTTACAATATAATACGAGCTCCAGAAAACGCCGGCTCCCGGAATAAGGGGGAAAATACCACAGATAAGAAAGACCGTACTCGGGCTTTTCATCTTGACAGCGCAAAAACGCGACATCAGGGTCACGCACAGCGCTGACAGGAAAGTCCCTCCGACAACGCCCATAGGAGTCAGACGCACGGAAAGCATATAAACCAGCCAGCCCAACATTCCCACGACTCCGCAAGCCATATACAGACGCCTCGGAACACCGAAAAGAACCGCGAAGGCCGCCGTGCCCAAGAATGCGGAAAGAAGCTGAACCAGATAGCCCGCCGTGCTCGGATCCGTCGTCGTACCGCTCAACTGCACCATTCCGCCCGCTATCCAGCTATGACCTATGAAAGACAGGCAGACGCCGAAAGCAATGCAGAAAAAGACCATCAAGGCGTCCAAAAGGCGTATCGTACCCGCGAGATAATCCTCATTTGAAAGGTCGCGCAGGCCATTTGTGAAAGCGACTCCCGGGATAAGAAGAATGACCGCTCCGATGATCATGTTGGCTAGGCTATCCCCGAAACCGACGCTATGAAGAGCGAGACATACCGCTGTGCCTAACAATCCCCCGCAAATATTCGAAAGCGGCTTTGAGAGAAATCTGTCACCTATAAATAATATAAAGGAATATAGGATCAGTCCCGCG
>JAKSJJ010000200.1 GCA_024398335.1 Bacteroidales bacterium
AAAAGATAAGGATCGGCGCCCGCAAAGGCAAGACATCCTTCTGGGTGACCTACGGCAAATAGACGAAAGAGTGCAGGACAAGTACGAGCACAAGCATCGCCGACATGTACCGCCGAGCGGACCCAGGGAACATCGAAGCTACTCTTAACATCGAAGCATCACTTATAGAGAAAAAGGAAATCATCCCATGGCGAAGAAAGAGAAGATGGAGGCGATGTTCGACAGCATCGCGGCGGATTACGACAGTCTGAATCATATCATGTCCATGAATGTGGACAAGCTTTGGCGTCGCCGCGCCGCCAACCTCATCAAACAGCACTGTGCGGAAAAAGGCGCAAGCAAAGGAGCCACAGCGGAAGTCGAAGTCGAAGTCCTTGACTTAGCCTGCGGGACAGGAGACTTCGCCATTGAAATGGGCCAGAATCTAGATCAGAACTGCCACATCACAGGTCTGGACTTGTCAGAGGGCATGCTCAAAGTCATGAGGGAGAAGGTGGCGAAGGCTGGACTCGAGGGACGGATAGAGACCCAAAAGGGAGAAGGCGAGAGTCTCCCCTTCCCTGACGGAAGCTTCGATGTGGTAAGTATCTCCTTTGGCATACGAAATTTCGAGGACAGACCACAAAGCCTCAGGGAAGCCCTCAGGGTACTCAAAAAAGGAGGCATCATCGTGATTCTGGAATTGTCCGTCCCGACGAACCCTCTGATCCGCTGGTGCTACAATGTCTATTTCACCAAGATAATGCCGGTGCTCGGAGGCAAGATTTCAGGCGACAGGGCGGCGTACAATTATCTTCCAGCGTCGGTTCTGGCCTTCCCAGGCAAGACGGAGTGGATGGCGACGATGGAATCATGCGGATTCTCCAATGTGACCCACAAGGCCCTGAGCCTTGGAATCTGCCGTCTTTACACAGGTACGAAGTCCTCGCATGCCCCTGACACCAGACCGTAGGCGGCCATCACAAAAGGACCCCAAATTCACGCAAAAAGCCCATCAAAGGGAAAGTCTGAACCTCAAAGGAAATCTTAGAAGAGGAACAGATCAAAGCCTAGGCCCATCAGGATACAGAGGGCGAAGGAGGACATGACAAGCAAAGGGAGCATGGCGTCCAGTTGCTTGTCTTTTCTTTTCCATACGCCGACCACATGCAAGATAAACAGCGGCGCGGTCACGACGAAAAGATAGTGCCAAGGGTCGGGATAGCGAAGAAGGCAGAAGGCGATCATACTGGCCCAGCCCCCCGCAATCAAAGCGCTTTGATAGACTCTCGCCCAGAACGGCCCCATCCTCATGGCCATGGTGACCCTTGTGGCTGCGTCCGTCTTCATGTCACGTATATTATTGACATTCAGCACCGCGACGCTGAAGCAACCCACGCCACATGCGGGCAGGAGCATCTTCCACCCCGGCACCTCACCTGCGCAGAGGAAGAAACCTCCGAGCACAGTCACAAGCCCGAAAAAGAGGAAAACATATATATCCCCCAGCCCTCTGTACCCGTACGGACGACGGCCAAGGGTATAACGCATCGCCGACATGATCGCGAACGCTCCCAAAAGCAAGAAAACAATCGAGTCCATGCACAAAAGGGTGCCGAACGCGAAATAAACCAGACACACCCCGAAGATGACACTGCACCCCGCGGCGCCGAAGATAAGCCCCTTGAGCTCCCCTTCCGTCATGCCCCCGTCCATCAGAGAATAGCGCATACCCTGACGCTCCTGCGTGTCCGTACCCTTCAGAAAGTCGCCGAGCTCATTGGAAAGATTCGAGAGAATCTGCAGAGCGACGGTCGTAAGAACAAGAAACAGAGCGACTTGCCACCTTACATTATAATCGGCGACAGCAAGGGCGACACCAAGAATAATTCCTCCTATAGAAAGAGGAAGCGTGCGAAGGCGCATGGACTTAATACAGGAGGAAAACTTCATAGAACGCGGATTTTCGATAGATTAATAGGACTCGTGACTAAGCGAAAGATACTCCTTGAAAAGCTCCAGGCACTCTTCCCTATCGAGCTCTTCCATCAGGTCGCCGAGTTTCTCCCTGCCACCGAAGATGTCGTTGAACTTGTCGTCACGGAAACCGATCATGCCGTTATCCGCGATCGTGCATCCGTAATAAATCTTTGAAATGTTCGCCCACATACATGCGCAGAGGCACATATGGCAAGGCTCGCCTGTGGTGTAGAGCGTACATCCGCTAAGGTCGAAACTTCCGATATTGCGTCCGGCGTCACGGATAGCCGCGACCTCCCCATGACATGTAGGGTCATTATCAGCCACTACCCTGTTATGGCCCCGGCCCACGATGACTCCGTCCTTTACGATGATACTTCCGAAAGGGCCGCCATGACCGGCGTGAATACCCTCGCGCGCCTGCTCAATGGCGAGACGCATGTACTCTAAATGTGAAAGATTGTCTATATTTGCCATCCTTTTTTCGATTAAAGAGGTTCAAATTTATCGAAAAATTTTGAGATAAAGCAATTATTGATGGAAAACAAAAGTCTGGCAGGCCACCTCGCCGCCGCGGGAGCATACGCCATTTTCGGCGTTAACATAGTATTCTGCAAGGACATAGCGGCCTCGCACGCCTTCACGCCCATCGCCCTTTTCACGATGAGAGCCATAGGAGCGAGCCTGCTGTTCTGGCTTCTGAGCCTCTGCCTCCCGAAAGAAAAGATCGAGCCTCGCGACTTCCCGAAAATCGCCGCCGCGTCGATCGTCGGCCTTTTCGCCCCACAGCTGACCTTTCTCAAGGCGGTCACGATCTCTACGACCATCGACATCGCCATCCTCGGAACGCTCTCCCCTATCTTCACGATGTTTATAGCCGCAGCTGTCTTGAAAGAGCCCATAAGCCTCAAGAAAGCCTCCGGTGTCGCGATCTCCCTTGCCGGCGTTTTGATATTGATATTCAATTCAGTACATGCCGCCGGAGCCGTTGAAAAGACAACTCCGCTAGGCATGGCGCTGCTCTTTCTGAACTGTCTGAGCTTCGCCGCCTACCTCGGAATCTTCCGCCCTCTGATCGGGAAATACAACGTGGTGACATTTATGAAATGGATGTTCCTCTTCTCGCTTCTTT
Organism: Bacteroidales bacterium; assembly: GCA_024398335.1. Taxonomy (GTDB): domain Bacteria; phylum Bacteroidota; class Bacteroidia; order Bacteroidales; family UBA932; genus Cryptobacteroides. The sequence continues at coordinate 3,092 of JAKSJJ010000200.1, forward strand.
TCTCCCTGCCCTTCTCA
>JAKSJJ010000201.1 GCA_024398335.1 Bacteroidales bacterium
TCTATTGATCGGAAATGACAGATAGTCTCTTTCATATCGTTGACTCCGCGGCAGGTCTGACTCCTTTTCAGAAGAGAGTCTATACGGAGCTGCTGAAGGTCCCTTACGGGGAGACGGTGTCATACAGGGAGTTAGGTAGGCGCATAGCTTGCAGGAGCGCTCAGGCCATAGGGCAGGCGCTAAAGCGCAATCCCTTCGCCGCAGGGGCGAGAATCCCGGAGGAAGTAAGGCGTGCGCTCGCATCCGAGGGCGAGGGGTCAGAGAAGGAGATTCCGGAGTTTTTCTCGTGTGAGTTCTGTGTCCCATGCCACAGGGTCATCGCCAGCGACGGGAGCCTTTGCGGATTCGCGGGACATAGGACGGGGCCGGAGCTTGAGCGCAAAAGGCGGCTTCTTGAATTAGAAAAAAACATAAAACACTGATACCATGACATTTAAAAGCATTTTACGAGTTTTTACAGCGCTTATTATCGGCGCGGCAGGATCGATCATAATAGGATGTTGCCAGTGCGCTGAGCAGAAAGATGACGTCCTCAAGGACACCGACCCGCTTGAGCGTGCGGAGGATTTCGGACGCATTGACGAAGGAGTCCAGGATTATCTGGCCGACCTCAGAGATCTTTACAGCACGGGAGAGCTCAACTCTGTCATGGTACTCAAGGACGGCAAGGTCCTCCTGGAATACTACGACAACTGCTATGGCCCGGACTTCCGCAACATCTGCTGGTCAATGAGCAAGACCTTCACCGCTACCGCTGTCGGATTCGCCATCCAGGACGGCCTTCTCTCGCTGGACGACAAGTTAGTAAATTTCCTTGACCCAGAGGTGCTCCCCGAGCATGTGAGCGATACCCTCGCGGGCCTTACCGTTTATAATCTTCTGAGGATGTCCTCGGGATTCAAGAGCGACCCTATCGGCCCTACAGGCTCATGCAAGCTCCAGGACCCTTCACGCAGCGTGCTCGCTGACGGATTCAAGTTCGCTCCGGGCGAGAAATACGCCTACAACAGCCACAACACATATTTCCTTTCTGTCATAGTCAGCAAGGTGACTGGCAAACTAGTCTCAGAGTACCTCCAGGAGAAGCTTTTCGACAAACTCGGCATCCACAATTACCACTGGGACGTAAGCGCAGAAGGATATGAAATGGGAGGCTGGGGCCTTTATATCACGACCGAGGCTCTCGCTAAAATGGGTCAGTTCTATCTCCAGAAAGGTCAGTGGAAGGGCGAGCAACTTCTTAACCAGGAGTGGTTCGACAAGGCTATGAGCGCCCAGATTTACCAGAAAGGCGAAAAGGTCGAAGGAGACGATCACGCCAGCGGATATGGTTTCCAGATGTGGGTGAACGCTGTCGGAGGCGGAGCACGCTTTGACGGAGCACATGGTCAGTTTGTCCTTATCTGCCCTGACAAGGACGCTGTCATTGTCGTGACTGAGAACATCCGTGACGCACGCAAGGGCATAAAACAAATCTGGGAAGATATTTACGAGAAAATTTAGTCATGGAAGTAATAATGCCGGAAAAAAGAGAGGCTTCGAACCCTTCGCTGCTGGACGTCCACACCCATACGATCATGTCCGGGCATGCGTTCAGCACCCTTAGCGAGATGATCGCGGCGGCGCAGGCCAGAGGGCTGAAGATACTCGGGGTGACCGAGCACTCCCCTACGATCCCGGGCAGCTGCTGCTGGCTCTATTTCAAGAATTACTGGGTGGTGCCACGCCAATACGGAGACCTTCGTCTGATGCTTGGCGTAGAGCTCAATATCCTCAACACAAAGGGAGAGATAGACATGGAGCCCAAGCATTACAAATACATGGACTTGCGCATCGCGGGGATTCACAGCGTATGCTGGGAGGGAGGAACGACGAGCGAGAACACCGAGGGCGTAATCGCGGCCATGCGCAACCCTTGGGTGCAGATAATCAGCCATCCTGCAGACGGAACAGCCGAGCTTCTTCTCGAGCCGTTGGTGCTCGCCTCGAAGGAGACAGGGACGATCCTGGAGGTAAACAACAACTCCATTCGCCCGGGACGAGGCAAGGCAAAAGCCATAGACAACAACCGGGAGTTGCTCATGCTATGCAAAAAGCACAACGTCCCGGTCATCATAGGCAGCGACGCCCACATCAGCTTCGATGTCGGGTTCCACGACCTAGTCTATAAGATGGCCCAGGAGATAGACTTCCCTCAGGAACTGATTCTAAACACCGACCCAGAGAAATTCCTCCGCGCCCTGAAACCGAATCCGACGGAGTGATAGCCTCCCTTGCGCCACAGGCAGCAAGGGAGTAGATACTATCTTGTAGCGGCCGGACCGTCGATGAACTCAATGATGGTAGCACGGGCCGCTACATACTGTTTATGTTTAGGACCGCAAAGCAGTGTCTGTTTTGTCCTTCTGACTTCCTCCACTACTACATTGATGAGCGCCTGGCTTCCTTGCAAGTCGGCGTTTTTGAGAAGTTGCGCATAGGCGCTCTTCTCTACATCTGTCCTTTTGAGGTTGTAGTTATTGACTTCTATGACAGCCTCAACGTTCCTGACGATTCTGAAGTTAGGCTGGCTGAGGGTGACAATGGTCTGTGTACCGAATTGATTGACAGCGTTTGACATATGGAGTCCTGTGCCACAGCTGCTGATGGACAAAGTAGCGACGCTTGCCAAAATGGCGAATAATATCCTTTTCATGTATTTTCAGGTTTATTTTTATAAATGTCTGTATAATTCCGCATCAAGAGTGACGCCTTCTCCGAACTCTACATCAAGTCCCTTGAATATAACAAGGTCTGATCCAGGCACCTCGAGACCACGCACGTACACGTACCTCGCACCAGCGGCGGCAGCCTCTTTCATTAATTTCTTGAAGACCTTTTTCTTCTGCGGAGCGCTATAGAGTACAAAATCAGACGGGACGATCTTCATCGAGCCCATATATCCGCTCATGTCAGCAGGCCTCTGGTAGATTATCTGCGCGCTCTCTACAGGCTGTTGATAGGTCACATTAGGTATAACCTTGTAATAGGCCCCGCATGAGCTGAGGGCCA
>JAKSJJ010000202.1 GCA_024398335.1 Bacteroidales bacterium
TTTGACTCCAACCATCTTCTTAAAGAGGAGCATTCGCACTTTTTCGAGAACGTGGGAAGCCGCATCGCCACTATCCACGCTTCAGACTACGATAGAGTCGACGAGCGCCATTGGGTCGAGGGCACCCCTGGCGGCGTAATCGACTGGCCAGCCTTCTACAAGGGTCTGAAGGACTGCGGCTACGAGGGCGTTTTCATGCACGAGTGCAGAAACGGAGAGAACGTCAATCCCGCTACCATCAAAGAGGCCTACGAGAAAGTCGTTCTCTGCAAATAAAAGGCGCACAGCCTTACTATAAAGATTTAGCCTTAAACACTACTTTAAGGCCGTCGTAGGCGGCTCGAAGCGGCTCAGGGAGCGAGGCGTTCAGCTCGTCTTGCGAAAGCTTGTCGTGCAGATTGTTCGAGATATGCGTCAGATAAACCGGCTGACCCTGAGGCGGAAGGTATCTTTGAGTCTGGACGAGCATGTGAGCGGTCCTCGCGACAGTAGCCGCGCTGGAGTGAGTGAAAAGACGGAAATCCTCGTCATGCTCTAGACCCATAGTCGCCTCCATGACAAAGGCGGTGATAGCCTTGCCAGGATTGATATGCGAATCAAGCCCCACGATGCGGGCGGCCCTTACAGGAATGCCTCCTGTATCCGTAGCATAAAGAAGACGTACGCCGTCCCCGTCACTTCCCTTCTCCACAAGATACATAAGACACTGCTCCGATACATCCGAGGTGGCATGGTTGGCAGGAAGCGCCGTGATCCTAAGGCCTTCTACCTCGACGCATTGCCCTATTTCAAGAAAATTCAACTCAGGCATAGGAAGTCCCGTCGCCGCGCTAGCCTTCGAAAAGGCCTCCACCGCCCTTTCTTCCCATGTCCTGGACACCCACACATTCTTCACTCCCGCCTTGAGGGCCTGCTCCGGCTGGAAATGGTCCCCATGAGAATGGGTATAGAAAATGTACTCAGGCGAGCACTCCTTTGGTAGATACTCCCATGCGCTGAGAGTAAAATCTATCAGCACCTTCGAATCTAGAAGCACGCTGCTCATGCGGCGATGACCCTTCTTTTCAGGCTTCCAGCCCGCTGATCCCGTACCTAGGAAAAGTACCGACAGGTCATTTCCTGAAGCTGTGGCCGTCTCACATGATGGCACTTTCAGGGCGAGCTTTTTCGCTGCTTTCCCGACTTTATTCTTCGCCGCGGCCTCGGCCTCTGACAAGGTATCAGCAAAAGCGTCAGCCTCGTTAAGACCGGCAATAGCAGCGGCTACGGCTGACGCTTTAAGAAAATCTCTTCTATCCATATTCTAGCTAAGTCCTTCGATCTCGCCGTTAACGAGTTTTATCCTGAGAGCCTGAGGTTCCTTAGGAAGACCCGGCATGCGGATAATGCTTCCGGCGATAGCCACTATCATCTCTGCTCCGGCGTTGATAACGACGTCACGTACCTGGAAATCAAAGCCTGAAGGGGCTCCGTAGGCCTTCTGGTCCTGGCTGAACGAGAACTGAGTCTTAGCGATACAGACAGGGAATTCTCCGAATCCAAGAGAACGGGCGAGCTCGATTTTTCTCTTTGCCTCATCCGAGAAAGTCACGGTAGCGGCCTTATAGATGTTCTTCGCTACGGCGGTGATCTTCTCCTCAAGGCTCTGCTCATCACTGTACTGGAACTTTAGCGGAGCGGAAGGAGTCTTTTCAATAGTCTCCACAACCTTATTCGCGAGCTCGACAGCGCCCTCTCCGCCAAGAGCGAAGGCTCCGTTAAGGGCGAAAGGTACGCCTATAGCCGCACAATGCTCTCGAACGAGCTCTATCTCCTCGTCTGTGTCGGAAGCGAAGCGGTTGAAGCAGACAAGAACACTCTGGCCGAAACTCTGAAGGTTAGAGATATGTCTGTCAAGGTTAGCGAAGCCCTTCACGAGGTCATTATCTCCGTGCATCTTAAGGCCGGCGACAGTGGCGACAAGCACCGTGAGGGCAGGACTGAGGCCCGCCTTGCGGCATTTGATATCGAGGAATTTCTCCGCGCCAAGGTCAGCGCCGAAGCCTGCCTCCGTGATCGCGTAGTCACCGTATGTCATCGCCATCTTCGTAGCTATGATAGAGTTACAGCCGTGAGCGATATTCGCGAAAGGACCGCCGTGGATAAAAGCAGGAGTGTGCTCGGTTGTCTGCACGAGGTTAGGGTTGATAGCGTCCTTGAGAAGGACAGCGATCGCTCCTTCAACTCCCATATCTCTGACAGTGAAAGGCTTATCATCCATCGTGTAGCCAAGCAGAATATTGCCCACACGCCTTGTCAAGTCGTCAAGATCCTTTGACAGGCAGAGGATAGCCATGATCTCGGAAGCCGGAGTAATGTCAAAGCCGCCGTCCATCGGAACGCCGTCCTTGCTTCCGCCAAGGCCGCCCTTTATGAAACGCAGCTGACGGTCATTCACGTCAAGCACCCTGCGCCAAAGCACTTCCTTCATGGCGAAGCCTTCCTCCTTATGCTGATAAATGTAGTTGTCCAGCAGCGCCGCGATCATATTGTTCGCTGAGGTGATGGCATGGAAATCTCCCGTGAAATGAAGATTGATCTTGTCCATAGGGAGAACCTGCGCATATCCGCCACCGGCCGCTCCGCCCTTCATGCCAAAGCATGGACCCAGCGAAGGCTCTCTCAAAGCGAGCACCGCCTTCTTGCCTATCTTCGCCATGCCAAGGGCGAGGCCAATCGAGACGGTAGTCTTTCCTATACCTGCCTTGGTCGGCGTGATAGCTGTCACAAGAATGAGCTTGCTATCCTTTACCTTCTGATCATCATACAGGTCATAAGGAACCTTGGCGATATATTTTCCGTAATTTTCAAGTACAGCCTTGTCAATACCTACGAGCGCGGCTATTTTCTCTATAGGCTCAAGAGGAGTCTCTCTTGAAATCTCTACATCACTTTTCATGTATTGGATATCAGTTTAGTTCGACTTTCATATTAGTAGAAGTTCAAATTTAGCAAAAGAAAGCCATAATCCAACCAAAATTGACTACGTTTGTAGTTAAAGCAC
>JAKSJJ010000203.1 GCA_024398335.1 Bacteroidales bacterium
TCGTCATCAACAAGAAGGACCATATCTGGGGCAATGTCATGGAGTGGCTTCTTTACCCTAACCTCATGATTCACATGTGGGTATGCATGTTCAGACGTCTCAACCGCGGTGGCGGCGGCCCTGGCGGAGTATTCAACGTGGGCAAGGCCGTGGGCAAGATGCTGGACAAGAATAAGGTCAACGTCACATTCAAGGACGTCGCAGGTCTGTACGGCGCGAAGGAAGAAGTCGTGGAGAGCGTGGATTTCCTCAAGAATCCTAAAAAATACACAGCCCTTGGAGCGAAGATTCCTAAGGGAGCGTTGCTCGTAGGCCCTCCGGGTACAGGTAAGACCCTTCTCGCGAAGGCGGTAGCAGGCGAGGCCAACGTTCCGTTCTTCAGCATCTCAGGTTCGGACTTTGTGGAGATGTTCGTCGGCGTGGGCGCGAGCCGCGTGCGTGACCTCTTCCGCCAGGCTAAGGAAAAGGCCCCTTGCATCGTATTCATCGACGAGATCGACGCCGTGGGACGTGCACGTGGAAAGAACGCGGGCTTCTCTTCAAGTGACGAGCGTGAAAATACTCTGAACCAGCTCCTTACAGAAATGGATGGCTTCGGCTCGAATAGTGGCGTCATCATTCTCGCCGCTACAAACCGCGCTGATATCCTTGATAAGGCTCTCATGCGTGCGGGACGTTTCGACCGCCAGATTCATGTCGATCTTCCTGACCTTAACGAGCGTAAGGAGATTTTCGCGGTTCATACCTCAAAGCTTAAACTCGCTGATGATTTCGATGTAGAGCTGATCTCCAAGCATACCGCCGGATTCTCAGGCGCTGATATAGCGAATGTCAGCAACGAGGCTGCTCTTAACGCCGCGAGAAAGGGTAAGAGTGTTGTCGAGAACGAGGACTTTGTCGCCGCCGTTGACCGTATCCTCGGCGGTATAGAGAAGAAAAAGACTATCATGACCGATGACGAGAAGAAAGTCATCGCTTGTCATGAGGTAGGACATACTCTCGTAGGCTGGCTGCTTCCTAAGGCTAACCCTGTGCTCAAGGTGACTATCGTCCCTCGCGGAAGGGCTCTCGGACTTACATGGAATCTGCCAGACGAGTATGTTATCCAGGACCGTGAGCAGCTTAAGCAGGAGCTTTGCATGCTCATGGGAGGACGTGTCGCCGAGCAGATCGTGACAGGTTCTTTCGGTACAGGAGCGCTCAATGATCTTGAAAGACTTACAAAGACCGCATACGCCATGGTCGCTTATTATGGTATGAGTGACAAGGTCGGTCATCTGTCATTCTACGACAGCACGGGTTCAAGGGGCTTTGAGCTCGGTAAGCCATATAGCGAGAAGACCGCCGAGGAGATTGACGCCGAAGTCAAGGCTCTCGTGGACGAGATTCATGAAAGGACAATGAAGCTTATTCTGGACAATAAGGATAAGTTCGATACTCTTTCTCAGATGCTTTACGAGAAGGAAGTTCTTGACGCTCAGGAGATTGAGTCTGTTCTTGGACCTAAGGCGGGAGTGCATGGCGAGGCTCGTTTCGCTAAGGCGCCACAGCCTCAGACTGAAGCTGAGCCTGTAGGTGAGACAGAGGGGGGATCTCAGCCAGAGATAGACGATCAGGAAAATCAAAATAACGAAACGGAAAAAGTTGAAAGTAATGAATAATTTGTTGAAAAGGATCCTGTCAGGAGTTGTTTACCTGGCTGTGATTATCTGCTCATTCCTTTTGAGCAAGTACCTCTTTATTACGGCGATACTGCTCATCACAACGATGATGATGTATGAGTTCCATAAGATGAACATGGGCGAGGAGCTGCCGGTGCAGAAATTCCTATCTGTGATGACGGCGTTGACCTTTATCACCCTTGTGTTCTGTGTGAGGCTTTATAATCTCGGCGATAGACTTGTCTGCATTGCTTTCCTTCCGCTTGCGGCTTTGATTATCAGCGTTATAAGCCTCAGCGCCGAGGATCTCAAGAAGATCGGACCTGTGTTCACCTCATTGGTGTATATCGGCATCCCTATGGCTCTTTTCCCGTTCGCGACTTTCCGCGGCTATTCCTTCAGGGGAGATATTCTTCTTTGCATGATGGCGATAGTCTGGATGTCGGATATCGGAGCATACGTATTCGGAATGGCGCTTGGCCAGAAGTATGGTCCTAAACTCTGTCCTTCGATTTCTCCTAAGAAGTCTTGGATAGGTGTAATCGGCGGATTCCTTGTAGCTGTAGGTACCGCGGTCGCTCTCGGAGCTTGTGGCGTTCTTCCTTATAAACTTATTCATTGTATCGCTCTGGGCGCTATCATCGACGTGACCGGAGTTCTTGGTGACTTGGTCGAGTCCGCATGGAAAAGAAGCGCCGGAGTTAAGGATTCAGGCAATATCATACCTGGCCACGGTGGAATGATGGACCGCTTCGACAGCGCGCTCCTCGCAGTTCCATCAGCCGTAATTTATTTATACTTAGTACATTTACTCTAATCAAAATATGAAAAAAGTTAAGATCCATAGGGACGGACGCGGAACCATCATCACTATCTGGTTCTTCTGCCTCGCCCTGATTGTCATCTTCGTTTGTTTCATCAATCCGAAGTTCGTATGGATTCCTCTGGTAATCCTTATGGCTTTCATCATGATGTTCATCATGTTCTTCTTCCGTGTTCCGGTCAGAGGAAATAGGGAAGGGGCGAATGTGGTGACCTCCGTCGCTGACGGCGAGGTCGTTATTTGCGAGAAGGTTTACGAACCGGAGTATATAAAAGGAGAATGTATGCAGGTGTCAGTGTACATGAGTTTCTTTAATGTACACGTGAATTACTGGCCTATGAGCGGAGTGAACACCTATTATAAATACCATCCTGGAAAATATCTGCTCGCATGGATGCCTAAGGCTTCGGAGCTCAATGAGCATGCCTCGATCGCCGTTAAGAACGAGCATGGAGAGGTGTTCTTCAAGCAGATGGCCGGAACCTTCGCTCGCCGTATCGTGACCTATGATTGCGTAGGCGAGGAGGTGGAGAAGGCCACTCAGTGCGGT
>JAKSJJ010000204.1 GCA_024398335.1 Bacteroidales bacterium
CCCCTTTTACTACTGCCGAATGTGGATTCTGCACCATACTGTCGCGAGAGCCAAGGCGGCAGCGCTCCTGCCGGTAGGAGAGTCTCTCGGGGCGTGCCATGCTGTCCTGGCCGCTTCCCGCGCAGGGACGCCTTGTTTTTTTGTCTCTCCTTCCCTGAATGCCCCTTTGTACCTTGGCTGCCTTTGCTTTCTGGCCTTGATACCTGGGATGAGGGCGCTTCTGAAAAGGATATATAAGGTGCGTGAAGGCGACCGTCAGAGCCTTGATTTCAAGTTCTCCTCATTGAAGGGGTATCTTCCCTTGAGAAGGGACGCCATGAAGGTCGTAGGGCGAGGTGAGGGGGAGTATTTCGCCTTTTTCGGGACCAGGGATCATTACCGTCGCAGCGGGATTGTAAGCCTGGGGACATGGCGACGTAATTTTCCTTCCGGGTGCTTTGAAATCTATGAAGGGACACATTTTATGGAAGAAGAGTATATATACTCATTGTTGATTCCGAAAATTTGCGGATATTTGTCTTCGATGACAACAAAACAATAGAATTATGGCTTACGACATTAAACTGAATCTCCCGGAGGGCTGGAAAGTCTTTGACGAGGTTTACGAAGAGGAAGGTGTGGGTGAGGTCAGACACCTTGAGGCTCACCTTCCTAATGAAAAGGCTCAAAGAGACGACGCTATGTGCGATATCTACGTCGGAGCTATGCCTGAGGGGGAGACCGCGGAGGACCAGGCGCTCGCCAATTACGCGGATACCGTCGGTTTCGACGATGATGACCCTGAGGATTTCAATCCTATACTCAAGCTCAAATTCAACGGCAAGAACGCATATGGATTCCAGGCTTTCTGCGAGGATGACAGTCCTATGTTCTTCCTGGCCCAGGAGGCTCGCCAAGGTGTCCTGTGCATAATCGTTCTCGCCGCTCCGGATGACGAGAAGCTCGAGGAGGTGGTAAGGGTCATCGAGAAGTCCCTTAGAATAAGTGTACCAATTTTAAAAAAATAGATATGAAAAAAATCATCATCGCCGCTATGGCGGCTTTCGCTTCAATCGCCCTTCTTTCTTCATGTGGCGACAAGAACGCTGTAGATCTCGGTCTTAGCGTGAAATGGCATCAGTGCAACCTCGGAGCAGCAGCTCCTGGACAGGGTGGCGGATATTACGCCTGGGGTGCTCTTGAGGAGCAGGAGCGCTATTCTCAGAGTGACTATGTGTTTGATGCAGGGGAAGGTTACTCTAAGTACAATGAGGCCGACGGTCTTGAGAAACTTCAGGACGCTGACGATGTAGCAAAAGTTAAGCTCGGCGGAAAATGGCGCATGCCGACCATGGCTGAGGTTGAGGAGCTCGTCGAGAATTGCGAGAGAGAGTGGGTTGAGATTGACGGCGTAGATTGCCTTAAATTCACCGCTAAGAACGGCAACTCAATCCTTTTCCCTGGCGTAGGCGACAAGTTCTCATCATTTGATCCACATCCTGGCAAGACTGTCAGAATCTGGACTTCAGAGCTTCAGAAGGGAAAACCTGACACAGGTATCCACCTTTATTGCACAGAGCGTTCAGCTATCAGCGACGGTCACGCCGCACGTTACATCGGCTACCAGATCCGCCCTGTATGTGACTAATTATCGCTTGAGGAGAGCACCTCGGTTTTTTCTCTGAGGGTTCTCGTATAAGCATGACATTGTTCGACGAGTTGCTTGGTTTCTTCCAGCAGCTCGTCGATTTTGTCTATGCTCTCCTCAGGGTTCTTTACAAGCGCCTCGATCTGCTTTAGACGGGCGATGTTCTCTTTATATTCTTTATTTGTCATTTTCTGTGCGAGTTTTATCAATTGTACAGTCCCAACGTCCATCAGAGAACCTCAGAGAGAACTTGTCTCCCTGGCTCGCCTTAGCGGCGCTTTTAATGATGATTCCGTCGCTGTCTGTAGCCAGGACGTATCCTTGGCGGAGAATATTCCGAGGGTCCGCCGCTTTTATCGAGGCTTCAAGCAAAGAGACCTGATTGTCCATTGCCGAAATAGTTCCGTTAAGGGCGAAACGTATATTCTCCAGACAACGGTCCACCTCGCTTTCTACTTCCTCCACCCATAGAATTAGCGCTTCCGCGATGGCTGTAGGCGTTTTGAAGTATCTGTTCGCTACCATATCCGCGACATGATAGTCCCTTTCGTGCCCGACCGCTGTCATAACAGGAATAGGGCAGAGGGCGATGGCGCGGCACAGGGCGTAGTCATCGTATGCGAACATGTCAGAGTCCGCTCCTCCTCCTCGAAGAATGAGGACAAGCTCGTAGGAGCCGTCCCGGGCGATTTTCTCCAGTGAAGATATAATGGATGCCGGGGATTTCTCTCCCTGCATTACCGAGTGGAAAAGAGTGATGTCGAAGACGAATCCGTGCTGATTTTTCTCCAGCTGTCTTGTGAAATCTCCGTATCCGGCGGCGTCAGCAGAGGAAATGACCGCGACCTTGCCGGGCAGAAAAGGCAGAGAGAGCCTTTGCTGACGCTCCATCATGCCTTCCTTTTCCAACTTTTCGATAGTCATCCTCTTTTCTAGTTCCCTCTGACCTAGAGTGAACTGAGGATCGATGTCCTCGATTGTCAGGTTGAGGCCATAGGCGGGGTGATACTCCACGCAGGCCAGAACGACGACGGTCATTCCTGCCTTGAGTTCTTCCCCTGTCATCATCCGGAAGAATGTAACGATGTCTTCATGTGAGCGCCATATGCGTCCTGTGGCCTTCGCGATGATTCTGCCGTCGGCGCCCTTCTGGATAAAGTTCAGGTAGTGGTGGCCGCCCGAGACCCTATGGGATTCAATCTCGACCTTCACCCATTGCTCCAGCAGCCCGATCCTGTCCGCGATTTCTTTTTGGAGTTCGTATAGCTCCACGTATTTATTCTCTTCCACGATGCCTCCTAGATAGATTAGATTTACCAGTCTGTACGGCTTCTGTACTTGAATCTAGCCTCTTCTACCTTGCCCGAAACGGCGCTGTTCCACTTAAGA
>JAKSJJ010000205.1 GCA_024398335.1 Bacteroidales bacterium
ACGCACCCCCGCCGACCCGGACATGACCTACAGCGACGACCCTCTAAGAATGGTCAGGGCCATACGCTTCGCCACAAAGCTCTCCACAGCGGAGCACAAATTCACGATAGTCCCGGAGTCCCTCGAATCCATGCGACGCAACCGTGACCGAATGAGCATACTTTCCAAGGAAAGAATCGCCGAGGAACTCAACAAAATACTCGTAACCCACAGACCTTCAGACGCTTTCCGCCTCATGGACCAGACGGGTCTTCTGGAGTACATACTCCCTCAGCTCGGGGCTCTTAAAGGCGTGGAGACCGTCGAGGGCAGGGGGCATAAGGACAACTTCGAGCACACCCTCCAGGTTGTGGACAACATCGCCGCGGCCGAAGAAGAGGCCATCGCCCAAGGTCTGCTGACCGACCATATCTTCGAGGACGAACAGGAAACCGTCGTCACCCGCACGGAGCCAAACGTCTGGCTGCGCTGGGCCGCCCTGCTTCATGACATAGGAAAACCTCACAGCAAGAGATACGACCCTGCGATCGGATGGACCTTCCATGGCCACGAGGTCGTCGGCGAGAAAATGGTCCCGTCCATCTTCCAGAAGCTCAAGATGCCTCTTAACGAGAAGATGAAATATGTCAAGAAACTCGTCGGACTGCATCTTCGCCCCATCGCCCTGGTGACCGAGGAAGTGACAGACTCCGCCGTCAGAAGGCTTCTTTTCGACGCCGGCGACGACATTGACGACCTCATGCTCCTCTGCGACGCTGACATCACCTCGAAGAATCCCCGCAAAGTCCAGATGCTGCACGAGAACTTCGAGCTCGTAAGGCGCAAACTCGTGGAGGTCGAGCAAAAAGACGCCATACGCAACTGGAAGAACCCTATAGACGGAGACTACATCATGAAAGTCTTCGGAATCGGGCCGGGCAAGGTCATCGCCGTGCTCAAGGACACGGTGAAAGACGCTATCCTTGACGGAGTTATCCCTAACGAGTTCGAAGCAGCCGACCGCCTGATGAGAGAGAAGGCAGCCGAGCTCGGGATGAATCCTGTCGAGTAAAAGCCCACGCAGCATGCTTCTTATCGACCAATACATAGACTATATCTTCTCCGTGAAGAGATACTCCCCGAAGACCGCCCAGAGCTACCTTCGTGACCTCGAGGAGTTCTTCCTTTTCGCCTTCGGAGGGGACAAGGACGCTATGGAGCAAGCCTCTCAGCAGGAGACGCTTTCCTGCCTGAGCGTGAATATGATACGTTCGTGGGAAGTTCATCTTCTCGACGCCCTTTCACAGAGTTCACGTACAGTCTGGCAAAAGCTTTCCGCCCTCAGCGGATTCTGCCGTTATCTTATAGGACGGGATCTTATGGAAAGCAACCCTGTCGCCAGCATCAAAAAGCCCAAGCAGTCCAAACGTCTTCCGGAATTCTACCGCCAGGACGCCATGAGCGAGTATTTCGCCCAGAGCGAGCGCTACACGGACGGGACCATGCTGGAGCTCTACGCCGACGCGGGCACGACAGGCAGAAAGGAGTCGATTTCTGAACTGTGGAAGAAAATAAACGGGAGGATGATCATTTCCATCCTTTACCACACCGGCATACGTCGAAGCGAGCTTATCTCGCTAAAAATCAACAGTGTAGATCTTTCCCGACAGAAGATGAGAGTCATAGGTAAGGGAGATAAGGCGCGAGAAATTCCTCTTGTAGATAGACTATGTAAAGAAATTTCCGTATATTTGAGACAAGTTGAGTTGATGGTAAGCTCAGAGCGCAGGCCTGACTCCCCGCTTCTTGTGACATTTTCCGGTAAGGAACTTTACCCGGTCTATGTTGACAGAGCGGTAAAACAGGAGATAGGTGACTCGGCTCAGTTTCCGGGAAGACACTCGCCCCACGTGCTCAGGCACACCCTGGCGACGGCCCTGCTCGAAAACGGGACGGACCTTTATTCAATAAAGGAACTACTCGGGCACTCGTCCCTCGCGGCGACCCAGGTTTACACTCACAGCAGCATCGCCCAGCTTAAACAAGTTTATCAATCCGCCCACCCAAGGGCTAAAAACGGAGGTAAAAATGGAGATTAAAGTACAATCAATCAAGTTTGACGCAGATCAGAAGCTGCTCGACTTCACGGACAAGAAACTTTCCAAGCTCGAAAGATTCTTTGAAGGCATCACTGCCGTAGATGTAACAATGTCTCTTCTCAACGAGGCACAGAACAAGGATGTCAAGGTTGTCGTATATATCCCAGGCAGCACAGTCGTGGTAGAGCGCTCCGCTAAAACATTCGAGGACGCCGTGACAGAAGCCGCGGACATCCTCAAAGAAAAACTCACCCGAATCAAAGAAAAAAGAGCTGAATAAGCAAGAAGAGGCGCCTCGATGATGAAGCGCCTCTTTTTTTATCTCCCCCTCAGGGGATTTACACTAAACCACACTTATTTCTGGAAGTAGCGGCGGAAAAGGCCCTGGAAGCCTGCGCCGTGACGAGCCTCGTCCTTAGCCATCTCATGAACGCTGTCATGAATAGCGTCGAGGTCAAGCTCCTTAGCGGCCCTGGCGATGTCCATCTTGCCTGAGCAAGCGCCTTCCTCCGCCATCATACGCCTCTGAACGTTAGTCTTGGTGTCCCAGACAACCTCACCGAGCATCTCAGCGAAACGAGCAGCGTGGTCAGCCTCCTCAAGAGCGTAACGCTTGAAAGCCTCAGCGATCTCAGGATAACCCTCACGGTCAGCCTGACGGCTCATAGCGATGTACATACCCACCTCTGTGCACTCTCCGAGGAAATGATCCTTAAGACCCTGGCGGATAAAATCGCCCTTCTCGCCTGCAGGAATAGCGTCAGCGACTCCGAGCTCATGCTCTGTTACGAACTGAAGTCCCTTATTCTCTTCCATAAGTTTGAACTTGCTACCTGGAACTTTACACATCGGGCATCTCTCTGGAGCGGCGTCACCCTCGTGAACATAACCGCATACTGGACAAATCCATTT
>JAKSJJ010000206.1 GCA_024398335.1 Bacteroidales bacterium
TGGTTGGCTGTTTGTGTGAACGGTTCTCCCAGGGGTGGCCGACAGCGTGAAAAACATCATAAGTGGGCGAGGTGTCCCATGTGTTTTTAGACCTCGCCCGCCTGCCTGCTGAATGATTCCGTCCGCCTGCTGAACGACAAAAAAATGCACGGCGGCGGACCGAGTCAGATCCTGCACCGTGCTTATTGTCCTGGCCAGGAAAACAGACGAGAAAACTCAGGAAACGCCGCTGAAACGGCCCGGTACCAAGCAAATTTTCACTTTGGATGAAGGTCGAACGGCCCCGGATGCCTTGATGTGTTTTTGCGAGAGAGCTGCGTTAAATCCCGCGATTTGACAGTTATTTTTAAAAATAAGTGTACTTTACGCGTATATTCGCGTCGCAATATATATGATATGGAGAAACTTGGCGGCATAAAGGAAGTACTGCTTGAAAAACTCAGGGGTGGAAGACATCTTTCCCGCTGGGAGCAGGCGCACCTTGTGCTGAGTCTGAGTATCCCCGCCATCCTCGCGCAAGTCTCCACCATAATGATGCAGTATATTGACGCCTCTATGGTGGGTCACCTCGGCGCGGGACCGAGCGCGTCGATAGGCCTTGTCTCGACGACAACGTGGATCTTCGGCGGCTTCTGCATGGCCACAGGAAGCGGATTCAGCGTTCAGGTAGCGCAGCTTGTCGGGGCCGGGAAATTCTTCAAAGCCCGCCGCGTCCTTCGTCAGGCGTTGACATGTATCCTGATATTCAGCGTCATGCTCGCGCTGGTGGGCGTGGGCATCTCCGGAGCCTTGCCTTCCTGGCTTGGCGGAGAGGAGTCTATCCGCGCTGACGCCTCGGCATATTTTCTAATATACTCCTCCTTTATCCCTTTCATGCAACTCTCGTACACGGGAGCCGCCATGCTCCAGGCCACGGGACAGATGAAAGTGCCCGCCCTGCTGCAGGTGATGATGTGCGTGCTGGACGTGGTGTTCAACTACATATTCATTTACATGATGGGCATGGGCGTGAAGGGCGCCGCCCTGGGTACGGCCTTGGCTGAGATGCTCACGGGCGGAGCCATGCTATATTATCTTTTGTGGCGCAGCGATTATCTGAACCTTCGCCAGGATGAGGACTTCTCCTCAAGGGACTTCCTCCCGAGAAAGAATGTGCTCAAGACCGCCCTTGGCATAAGCTCGCCGATGTGGCTCCAGAACATAATCATACGTGGCGCTCATGTCTGCAGCACCTTGATCGTCGCCCCTCTGGGCATGGTCTCGATCGCGGCGAACGCCTTCGCCATCACGGCGGAGAGCTTCTGCTATATGCCGGCATACGGCATGGAAGAGTCCGCGACGGCGCTGGTGGGACAGAGCGTGGGCGCGGGAAGGAAGGATCTCGCCCGCCGCTTCGCGTTGATATCCACAGGCATGGGCGCGGTCATGGTGACAGTGCTCGCCGTTCTGATGTACATTTTCGCCCCGCAGATGATGGGCATGCTCTCGCAGGACGCGGACGTCATCGCCCTTGGCGCGCGTTGCCTCAGGCTCGAGGCCTTCGCGGAGACGCTGTATGGCGTGTCAATGGTGGCGTATGGAGCATGCGTGGGCGCGGGGGATACTCTTGTGCCGAGCGTGATGAACTTCACGAGCATGTGGGTGGTCAGGATAGGTCTGGCGGTGCTGCTCGTGCCGACGATGGGGCTTATGGGCTACTGGGTAGCTATGTGCGTGGAACTCAATTTCCGGGGCCTTATATTTTTAGCGAGGATATTTTCTCGGCGCTGGCTTGAGCGTGGCGCCCTCACGGCTTGATTAATAACATATAGACTATGAAGCATATATATAAAGACATGGAAACCGGCGGCGAGAGGCCGTTCTACCACATCGACTCTCTTTCTTTGGAGAGAGTCACAATCCATAAAGGAGAGTCGTCCGTCAAGGAGTGCTCGGACGTGGAGTGCTCAGAGTGCACCTTCGACGGAAAGTATGTCCTTTGGTGCTGCGAGAATTTTTCTGTGAAGAATTCTCTTTTCTTGCCTGGCTCCCGTTCGTCGCTTTGGCATAGCAAGAGAGCTCGCCTTGAGGATTGTAAGGTCGACGCGCCGAAGATGTTCCGTGAGAGCGAGGGTATAGTTCTGAGGCGAGATGTGTTCAGCGACGCCCAGGAGACGCTTTGGAGCTGCTCGGACATAGATATAGAGGACGTGGAGTTCCATAATGCCGACTATATTTTCATGTGGTGCAAGAATGTGAAAGTCAAGAATTTGCGACTTTTCGGAAACTATTCCTTCCAGCATGCCCGCGACGTTGAGATATGGGATTCAGACCTTCAGAGTAAGGACGCTCTTTGGGAGGCGGAGAATGTCACGGTGTATAATTCTTTCATCAACGGCGAGTACCTTGCCTGGCATTCGAAGAATGTACGCCTTGTGAATTGCCGCATAGGCGGCACCCAGCCTCTTTGCTACGCTGACGGCCTCGTGCTCGAGAACTGCACCTTCGAAAGTGACGCTGACCTCGCGTTCGAGTATTCCGACGTGAAGGCCACCGTCCTTAATGAGATACCTTCAGTGAAGAATCCTCGCACAGGATTCGTGAAGGCGAAAGGCTATGGCGATATTATCCTCGATGAGAATATAAAAGGACCTGCTGACTGTCAAATTTCCACCTTATGATAAAGTATGATTTCGATAATGTCCCTGACCGTAGAGGCAGCGGATGTTATAAATGGGACGAGGCCGCTCAGGGGGTGCTCCCTCTTTGGGTCGCTGACATGGATTTCAAGGCCGCTCCGTTCATATTGGACGCGGTCCAAAGGCGTCTTGATCATGGCGTCTTCGGCTACACCAAGGTGACGGAGGATTACTATGAACCCGTGATCAATTGGTTCCGCTCACGCAGGGGGTGGGAGATAAAAAGAGAGAGCATTCTCTATGTCCCGGGCGTCATTCCCGCGATTGCCGCTACCCTTAAGGCCTTCACCGTGCCTGGCGACAAGGTC
>JAKSJJ010000207.1 GCA_024398335.1 Bacteroidales bacterium
GGTCTTATCGCGGGAATCATCTTCACCCCTGTCGGAATGATACTCGGAGCATTTCTCGGCGCATTCTTCTGCGAGATAATCTTCGCTAAAAAAAGATCCGATGAGGCTCTTAACGCCGCCATCGGATCATTCTTGGGCTTCATCACAGGCACAGGGCTCAAACTGGTCTTCACCTTCACCCTCGCCTGGATCGTAGTGATGTATCTGTAATACCTGGAGTGCTAGCCGATCAGGCCCTTCTGGAGGAGGAGCTGGGCGATCTGGACAGCGTTTGTAGCTGCGCCTTTACGGATATTGTCGCTGACGCACCAGAGGTTGATACCGTTCTGGACAGTCTCGTCCCTACGCACGCGTCCTACGAACACGTCGTCTTTGCCCCATGCGAAAAGAGGCATTGGATAGACGTTGTTGGCTGGGTCGTCCTGGATCGTGACGCCTGGCATGTCGGCCATAAGAGCACGGACCTGCTCCAGCGTGAACGGCTTCTCAAACTCGATGTTCACTGACTCAGAGTGACCGCCCTGGACCGGCACACGTACTGTCGTGGCTGTGACGGCGATAGAGTCGTCGCGGAGAATCTTCTTGGTCTCATTGACCATCTTCATCTCCTCCTTTGTGTAGCCGTTGTCAAGGAAACTGTCGATATGAGGCAGGATATTCTGGTCGATAGGGTAAGGGAACTTAGCCGGATATTCTCCCCATACGGCGCCCTCACGCTCTGTATTCATCTGATTGATAGCACGATAGCCCGCTCCTGTGACGCTCTGATAGGTGCTGACCACGATTCTCTTTATCTTGAACTCCTTATGAAGCGGAGCAAGAGGCAGAACCATCTGTATGGTTGAGCAGTTAGGGTTGGCGATGATATAATCGTCAGCGGTAAGCACGTCACCGTTGATCTCCGGAACCACGAGTTTCTTGGTAGGATCCATTCTCCAGAATGAGGAGTTATCTACGACACGGCAACCCACTGCCGCGAACTTAGGGGCGAGGTCGGCGGAAGTGTCGCCGCCTGCGCTGAAAAGGGCGAGGGCAGGTTTAGCGGCGATAGCGTCATCCGCGCTGACCACTGTCCACTCCTTGCCTGCGAAATTTACTTTACGGCCTATAGATTTCTCCGAAGCGACCGGAATAAGCTCGGTCACAGGAAAATTTCTCTCTTCCAATACCTGCAACATCCTGGTTCCTACCAGACCTGTCGCTCCAACTACTGCTACTTTCATATATTCAGGTTAATTTTACGCGAAGATAATACAATTTACATCTCACACAATCGACTAATTCAGGGAGCTCAGCCAATCCACGGTCTTGAGTCCTGGAATACGGCTGAAATGTCTTCGGTTGTGAGTGGCCAGGATCAGATTACGAGTCAAGGCGGTAGAGGCGATAAGCATATCCATATCATCCAACGGAACTCCCGCCTTCTGCAACGAAGACTTTATCTCGCCGAAATGCAGGCTGTCACCCTCGCCCTCTGCGCCAAATGGCAAAGGAGTCAATATGCTCCTGACAAAAGACAGCTCAAAAAATCCGCGGTCCGACCCCATTTTATATGCGCCGGAAGATAGCTCCGCCAATGTGATCTCGCTTACAAAACAGTGGTCTAATCCTATCTTCAGCAAACGCTTCCTGATGCCGGTCTTATCCGACACGTCCCTCAACATCGCTATGATTATGTCCGAGTCAAGAAGATACCTGCGCTCTACCATTGCACAATCTCCTTATTACTCCTGCAAGAGCGCAAGTTCTCTATGTAATCAGAAATTTCCTCCAGGGAGCTGTCATTATACCCATGCTCCAGATTCCATTTATCAAGCGCGTCGAAGGGGTTTGTCTGCTTTGTCGTAACTTTCTTCAAACTAAATCCCCCGTCGCATTCTGAGATTTCCAAGGAATCCTTTTCAGTCAAAGAGAGCTTCTTTAAAAATTTTGCCGGAATAATAATCCCTTGACTATTTCCGACTCTTATTATATTAACATTTGCCGTCATACCGCGAAGTTATAACATTTATCAATATTTGACAAGAGTGTTATAACAAAAACAGAGACGAAAATATTATCTACCGAAGTTCCGTGAGGCGAAAGGAAGGGCTGTGCGAAGGGCGGTGTGCCAATACTCCCAGTTGTGGACGCCGTCACGGATGCGAAGCTCGTCCTTAATTTTGCGTGAACGCATGAGCTGGTGCATCTTTACAGACTGGTCGAAGAGGAAATCGTCATCACCGCAGTCGAAGAACCACTTGATAGTCCTTAGCTGAGAGACAGTCTCGTCCGAAGCCTCCTGGACGAATCTTAACGCCGAATTGTCACACACAGACTGGCAGGTGATCGCGAGGCAATCCTTCTCCGAGCGTCTGCCGCCAACCTGGTTTCCGTCATTATCCAGCCATGGACTCATAGCGTAACATGAAGAGAACACCTCAGGATGGCGCTGGCAATAGACCGTGCTGCCGCCGCCACCCATCGAAAGACCCATGATGGCCCTCTGGCCCTTACGCCCTCCGCAATTGTAGCGTTTTTCCACCTCCGGCAGAAGCTCTCTGAAGAAGAAATCCTCATACGGGCGGCCCGGCATGTTGAAATAGCCGTTCTGCACATGCTTCACGTCCGCTCCACCCGCGTTAGGCATGACGATGACCATAGGACGGCATTCGCCTGAATTGATCAGTTCGTCAGCCACAGGAGTCAAGTGCGAAGGCCAGTCCTGATGAGTGCCATACAGGCCGTGGAGCAGGAATGTCAAAGGATAATGAGCGTCTGACTTTCCATATCCGGAAGGGAGATAAACGTTGAAATAAACATTTGAGCCAAGCGTGCGGCTATAAAGTGAATCAAGCACGACCTTTCCCGCATTAGCGGACGAGAAAGCGGCGAAAATGGCCGCCACTGCCAAAAAAAAGCGTTTCATATTTTAATCGGTACTCTCTGAAATACTCCGCAAGATAACAAGTTTTCGCAAATTGGACATGAGAAGACCCGCCAC
>JAKSJJ010000208.1 GCA_024398335.1 Bacteroidales bacterium
CCCAGAAGGGGAGCACCCGACGAGGTGAGCACGGGCTCTAACGCGGCCGACAGGGACAACACATAAAAAAGGATGACCCGCTAGGATCATCCTTTTATAATTCTATGATGGCTGATTTAGAACGGAAGGTCGTCATCGTCCGGTTCCGCAGGCATATCATTGAAGCTTGGAGCGGGAGCCTGAGACTGCGCCGATGCGACGCGTACCCTAGAATAAAGGACTTCCTGCGAAGAAGGGTCCTGTGGCGCCTGGGCGTAAGCCTGTGCCGGAGCATTAGGCTGCTGTACCGGAGCGTCGGCTCTTTCGATCCTGTATGCGCGGATGTCGGTGTACCACTTTCCGTTGAACTCTCTGCTGCTAGGGACGAAGGCGATCCTGAGACGGTCTCCTACCTGGAAGTTTTCAAATTCGCGTACTTTTTCATCGCCCCACACATTCATACATATCTGGACAGGGAATTTTCCGTCCTGATACTCTACAATAAAGTCCTGCTTTGACCAGGTCCCGCGCTGAGACTGGCCGCTTTGAACGGCCAGTTTGCGGGTCAATTTGCATTGGAGTTCGAGTGCTGCCATGTCAACTTATTTCTTCTCAGTTTCCTCGACTGGCTCTACGTAAGGCTTAACTTTCTTGAGGGTGACCTCGAAGATAAGGGTCTCGTTAGGACCGATACCGCGGGTGCCGTATGAGCCGTAACCGAGCTCTGAAGGGATATAAAGGACAGCCTCAGTTCCTTCTTTGAGAAGCTGGAAGCCCTCAGTCCAACCCTGGATGACGCCGGTGAGAGGGAACTCGATCTCCTCGTTCTCGTCGAATACCTTACCGTCGATGGTAGTACCCTTGTAGCTTACCAATACAGTATCCTTAGGACCTGGGCATACGCCTGTACCCTCAGAGACGATCTTGTACTGGAGACCTGAAGCGGTAGTGTCAACACCCTCTTTCTTAGCGTTGTCCTCGAGGAACTTCACGCTAGCGCGTCTTGCGACCTCGCCTTTGTAAGTGCGGCGCTTGCCGATATGCTTGTTGAATACCTCGCCGATGAGGTTAGGGTCAACAGCGAACTTAGATACCATAGCTGAGTCAGATGGGTCGAACTCAGCGTCCTTTGTGGCTTTGAAGAAGTCGTTGATACCCTGGCGAACCTTTGCCATGTTGAGGTCCTCTCCGAGGTCGTTACCTTTGATCCAGCTTCCGATCCATACACCTGCGAGGTAGCTGACAGAGTCGAGCTGTGCAGGAGATGAAAGAAGGTCCTTGACGTTCTTCACAGTTGTTGGGTCTACATCGTCTGCTACCTTTGGAGAGCAGGAAGCGAAGAGAGCAGTTGCGGCGAGAGCCGCGAGAATTACTTTGATAGATTTCATTATTGTTTGATTTAATGTTAGTTCAAACTTTCTCATCCTCTTTATGAGCGGGCGTGCGCCGCGCACGAGGACTGCAAATATCGTAAAATTTTCTGAAACAAATTTTGTCGCGGTGAAAATTATCACTAACTTAGATGAAAATATCGTCAAAGTATGGTTGTAAGTTCAGAAATGCTACATAGCAAATTGAAGGAGTTCTTCGGCTACGATTTCTTCAAAGGTGACCAGGAAGCGGTTATCGGAAGTCTCGTTCAGGGGAATGACGTGTTTGTGCTTATGCCCACGGGCGCCGGAAAGTCGTTGTGCTACCAGCTCCCGGCTCTTGTGATGGAGGGAACGGCTATCGTCATCTCTCCTCTTATCGCTTTGATGAAAAACCAGGTGGACGTCATCCGTAGCTTCGCCAAGGCTGAGAAAGATTCAGGCGTAGCTGACACTCCGGACGAGAGGGTGGCCCACTTCCTTAACTCTTCATTGAAGCAGAACGAGATCGAGGCCGTGAGGGAGGATCTTCTCAGCGGCGTGACAAAGCTCTTGTACGTGGCTCCCGAGTCGCTTTCAAAGGCGGAGAACATAGCCCTCCTCAAAGAGATAAAAATCTCATTCTACGCTATCGACGAGGCGCACTGTATCTCTGAGTGGGGACATGATTTCCGCCCTGAATACAGTCGTCTTAGACAGAATATCAACGAGATCGGCCAGGCCCCTGTCATCGCCCTGACCGCCACCGCGACCCCGAAGGTCCAGATGGACATCTTGAAAAATCTCCAGATTCCGGACGCTAAGGTCTTCAAGTCATCCTTCAACCGTCCGGGCCTGTACTACGAGATAAGAGACAAGCAGGATCCCCGCAAGGAGATAGTCAAATATATAAAGCAGAACCCTGACCAGTCGGGCATTATCTACTGTCTGAGCCGTAAAAAGGTGGAGGAGATCGCCCACCTTCTGCAGATCAACGACATCAAGGCTCTGCCTTATCATGCGGGCATGGAGGCCGCCGAGAGGGCCGCGAACCAGGATAAATTCCTCATGGAGGACATCAAGGTGATCGTCGCCACCATAGCTTTCGGAATGGGCATCGACAAACCTGACGTGCGTTTTGTCATCCATTACGACATCCCGAAGAGTATCGAGGGCTATTTCCAGGAGACAGGACGTGCCGGAAGAGACGGGCTGGGCGCGAGGTGCGTGGCGTATTACAGTTACAAAGACATCCAGAAACTGGAGAAATTCATGCAGGGCAAGCCTATCGCGGAGCAGGAGATAGGACGTCAGCTCCTTGGCGAGACCATGGCATATGCGGAGTCCAACCAGTGCAGGCGAAAACTGCTGCTGAACTACTTCGGAGAGGCATACAATGAGCCTAACTGCGGCTGCTGCGACAACTGTCTCAATCCTAAGGAGGTCTTCGACGGAAGGGAGGAGATGTCCCTTGTCATAGAACTTATCGAGTCTTTGCCGGAGAGGTTCAAGACGGAGCATCTCGCCGCTATCCTCGCAGGCCAGATGGACTCTCTGATGAAGTCCTATAGACATGATAAACTGGAGTTCTACGGAGCGGGCAAAGAGCATGACGTCAGGTTCTGGACCGCCGTCATCCGTCAGGGACTAAT
>JAKSJJ010000209.1 GCA_024398335.1 Bacteroidales bacterium
TCCCGCCCATTCCTTGAAGGAGAACAACTTGTCGGTAGTGTCGCTTACGTATGTGGAGTCGTTCTCGTCATTGTATGACTGCTTGAACGCGTCCTCCCTGAACTGGGCTGAAAGCCTCTGCGGAAGGGCGCACATGCAAAGCGCGGCCAAGACCAATATGACGATTATTTTTTTCAAGCTGCTATAAGTCGGTTTTTTCCAAAGCGCTGAGGAAGGCGGCTACCTGCTCGTCAGAGTTGAATCTTACGGTCATCGTGCCCTTTCCGTTGTCTGAACGCTTGACGCTGATGTTATTATCAAAATACTTGCCGACAATCTCGATCATCTTGTAATATCTTTCAGGAAGCTCCGGCGTCGCCACGACCTTCTTGCCTTCCTTACGTGCCGGCTCTTTCATCTTGGCGACTAACTCCTCCAACGCCCTTACGGAAAGACCCTCCTGGAGAATCCTGTCGCAGAGGTCCTCCTGTGTCTGGGCGTCGTCCACTGAGAGCAAAACCTTCGCGTGTCCTACGCTGACAAGCCCCACCTTGATGTCGTGCTGTACCTTGGCGGGCAGACGCAGAAGACGCAGGCTGTTGCTCACGCTGGCACGCTTCTTACCTACGCGCAGGGCCATCTGCTCCTGTGTCAACTGACATTCGTCGATGAGCCTCTGGTAGCTCAGGGCCACCTCGATCGGGTCGAGATCCTGCCTCTGGATGTTCTCAACTATGGCCATCTCGAGCATGCCCTGGTCTGTGGTGTCCTTGACATATGCAGGAACGCTGTCCATGCCTGCCAGACGAGAAGCCCTGAAACGGCGCTCTCCGCTGATTATCTGGAACTTGCCGTCAGCTTTGCGGCGGACTGTGATAGGCTGGATAAGACCGAGAGTACGGATAGACTCGGCCAGCTCCTCCAGGGCCTCCACGTCAAAAGACATTCTAGGCTGATATGGATTTGGCTCTACAAGGTCAATAGGCACCTTGACGATGTCCGCCTGGGGCTTCTGGGCCGCCTGGACGTTGACCTTCACGGTCTCTTTATTGATGTAGCCTACCGGTTTGCGGTCTATGCTTTCCGGTTTGGGGTCCGCGCCTAGAAGCGCGCTGAGTCCTCTTCCGAGGCCATGCTCCTGTTTTGCCATATTCGCTCTATGCTTTAGCTGTTCCTTTCAAGTACTTCCTTAGCGAGGTTGAGGTAGTTTGTCGTACCGTTGCAGATCACGTCGTAAAGAATGATAGGCTTTCCGTGTGAAGGCGCCTCGCTGAGGCGTATGTTTCTCTGGATGATGGTGTTGAATACCATGTCTTTGAAGTGCTCCCTGAGCTCCGCCACGACCTGTGAATGTACCCTTGTGCGGCCGTCGAACATTGTGACGACGAAACCCTCGATGGTGAGGGATGGGTTAGGCTGGGCTTGGACGAGCCTGATTGTCTGGAGCAGCTTGCCAAGACCCTCAAGCGCGAAGAACTCCGGCTGGACAGGGATGATGATAGAGTCAGCCGCTGTCAGGGAGTTGATCGTGATAAGTCCCAGAGAAGGGGAGCAGTCTATGATGATGAAGTCGTAGTTGTCGCGTATGCGCTCGAGGGCGTCGCGAAGGACAGCTTCTCTGTTCTCCACGTTGAGCATCTCGATCTCCGCTCCGACCAGATTGATGTGGGACGGAATCATCTGCAGCCCGGCGATCTCGGTCTGGATAAGTGTCTCCTCAATCATTCTTTGGCCTATCATCACCTCGTAAAGGGTCCTTTGCTGACTGTCCTCAGGAGAGAAATTCAGTCCTGAAGTGGTGTTCGCCTGAGGGTCCGCGTCGATGATGAGGACCTTCTTCTCGAGGACCGCCAGTGAAGCGGCTAAGTTGATAGCGGTCGTGGTCTTGCCCACACCGCCTTTCTGGTTTGCTATAGCTATGCCTTTTCCCATATCTTGTTCATGTCGCCGTCCGAAACGGCCATATTTATGCAAAAGTACGAAAAATTATTACATTTGTAATGTAAAATCCTAAAAACAATGAGCGCGGTTTCCAATCATGACAAATGGTTCGTCGTAGTCAACCCCCATGCCGGTTCAGGCAAGACCATAGCGGCATGGCACAAGGCGGAGAATGTTCTTCGCCGTGAGGGGGTAGGTTACGTGTATGTCAAGACTGAGTACAAACGTCATGCCGTAGAGCTTGTCATCAAGGCGGCGAGGCGGGGCTACCGTTTTTTCGCGGCTGTCGGAGGAGACGGGACAGCCCATGAGGTCCTGAACGGCATCATGAAATACAGCGAGTCTGAGGGCGTTCCGTCGTCGGAGTTCACCATGGCTGTCATCCCGATAGGCTCAGGCAACGATTGGATAAAGACCCATAAGATACCTCATGACGCAGAGGCCGTCGCACTTTTGATGAAGGGCCGTAGAGTTGTGTGTCAGGACATAGTCAGAGTCACGCGTCACGACCCTGAGGACATCAGCGGGGAGCCTCTGAGGGTTGATTATATGCTCAATGTCGGGGGCGTGGGATTCGACGCCAGAGTCTGCGAGCGGGTGAATGCCGCGAAGGATATGGGTCGATCCGGCAAATTATTATATATCAACGCTTTGTTAAAAGTTCTCGCTAACTTCTACGATTTCCCCGTCAGGGTGATTGTGGACGGCGAGGAGGTCTTCAAAGGGGATTGCTACTCCATGGCTTTCGGCGTCGGAATGTATAGCGGATCGGGCATGAGGCAGGTGCCTATGGCCGTGGTCGATGACGGATTGGTCGATGTCACGATTATCCCGAAAATGCCTATACTGACGCTTCTTCCTAAGCTTCCGAGATTGTTTAACGGCACATTGTGGGACGTTCCGCAGATAATAGGGCGTAAGGCGAAGAAGGTGCAGGTCCTTCCAGTTTCGGACATAACTGATCCAGCGGAGGTTGACGGTGAGGTTATAAAGGACTTTCCGGTTACTCCTGTTCGAACTAATATTTTGAAGCTGTTCTCTCGTGTT
>JAKSJJ010000021.1 GCA_024398335.1 Bacteroidales bacterium
GGAATCATCGGAGTGGCGGCTATCCTTATCCGCAAGGAGCTCCTGCTTCCTGTACTGTGCGGAATCTTCCTTGTAGAATCGCTCTCAGTACTGATGCAGCGTTACTACTTCAAGTACACAAGAATCAAATATGGCCAGGGCAGAAGAATCTTCAAGATGTCCCCTCTCCATCATCATTTCCAGAAAGAAGGCATTCCAGCGCTGATTCAGAGTCCCGCGAAAGCCCATCCGGAACCTAAGATCGTGGGCCGTTTCTGGATTATCGGAATCATACTCGCCGTAGCGACGCTCGCTATGCTTAAAATCAGATAACAATAAAGTCAACACACATATATAAAATGAAAAGAGTTGTAGTATTAGGTGGCGCGGAGTCAGGAGTCGGCTCAGCCATTCTCGCGAAAGTCAAAGGTTTCGACGTTTTTCTCTCAGACATGGGAAAAATCGCCGACAAATACCTCGACATGCTCAATAAATGGGAAATCCCATTCGAGCAAGGCGGACATACCGAGGAGAAAATCCTCAACGCTGACGAGATTGTCAAGAGCCCGGGCATCCCGTGCAACGCTCCTCTTATCGTAAAGTGTGAGGATAAAGGCATTCCTGTCGTGTCCGAGATAGAGTTCGCGGGACGTTTCGACCCTGCGAAGAAGATCTGTATCACTGGAAGTAACGGAAAGACCACTACCACTTCGCTGATTTACTATCTTCTCCAGCAGGCAGGCCTGAACGTGGGCCTCGCCGGCAATATAGGTAAGAGCTACGCCTACCAGGTGGCTACAGAGAACTTCGACATCTACGTGCTCGAGCTCAGCAGCTTCCAGCTTGACAATGTGTATGACTTCAAGGCGGATATCGCCATTCTCACGAATATCACTCCGGACCACCTCGACCGTTACGATCATAAGATGGAGAACTACATCAAGTCCAAGTTCCGCATCACCCGCAACATGAGCGAGGACGACTGCTTCATCTTCTGCTCTGATGACGAGATCACCATCAACCACCTTGACAAGATTATCCTCAAGGCCAAGATGCTCCCGTTCTCACAGAAGAAGGAGGTCGCCCAGGGAGCGTTCCTGAGCGAGGACAAGATGGTCGTCCGCGTCGGCGAGCAGGAGTGCGACATGTACCTCAAGGAGCTCGCCCTCGGCGGCAAGCACAATGTATATAACTCCATGGCGGCAGCTATCGCGGGTAAGGTAATGGACATCGACAACGAGACTATACGTCGAAGCCTCTCCACTTTCCAGGCCGTAGAGCACCGTCTTGAGAAAGTGCTGAGCATAGGCGATGTGCTTTATATCAACGATTCAAAGGCGACAAACATCGACGCCGCCTGGTATGCCCTCGAGTGCCAGACAAGACCGGTGGTATGGATTGTCGGAGGTAAGGTCAAGGGCAACGACTACAGTACTTTGGAGGACCTCGTGAAGCAGAAAGTAAAGGCCATTGTCTGCCTGGGCGTGGACAACACAAAGATCCATGCGGCATACGAGAGCATTGTGGGCAAGGAAAATATAGTCGACACCCTTTCGGCGGAAGAGGCGGTAAAGGCCAGCGCGGCTTTCGCCAGCGCCGGAGACGTCGTCCTTCTTTCTCCATGTTGCGCCAGCTTCGACCTTTTCAAGAGCTTCGAGGATAGAGGAACACAGTTTAAACAGGCGGTCAGAAATCTTTAAAGGACAATGGCAGCGAAGAAACAGAGCATATTCAAGACCTGGATTGACGGTATTCAAGGGGATAAGGTGATGATTATCATCCTTATACTTCTTTATGTCATTTCCGCCCTGGCGCTTTTCTCGGCCCAGAGCGGAGATCTCGGCGTCATACAGGGAAAGACCGACAGGCTCGAGCTTTTCATCAAGCACCTGAAGATGATGGGCGTTTGCTCCGTGGTCGTTTTCCTGTGTTACCTGCCAGGAGTGCGTTTCTTCCGCTTTTTCTCCCAGTTCGGATTCGCCGTTTCAGCCTTCATGCTGGCGATACTTCTAGTCAAGCCGAAAATCCCCGGAGTGATAGCCGTGCCTGTGATAAACGACGCGACACGATATTTCACCTTGTTCGGCTTTCAGGTCCATGTGTTTGAAATCACCAAGGTCGCCATGGTACTGTACCTTGCCTGGGCGCTCCAGACCCTGAAAGATCATGACTTCAAATGGGCGAACGCCCTAGCGGACAAATATGAGGCGCTCAAATTTCTCGCCCTCCCGATTTGGCAAGCTATCATTTACATACTTCTGCCTATCAGCCTTGTATGTGTGGGCATCCTTTCTGGAAGTTTCACGAGCTTCGCTTTAATCGGCACTGTCATGGTGGCCACAGTCTTCCTGGGCGGACTTGACTGGAAGCTTCTCTTAAGTTATTTCGGACTTATGGCCGTCCTTCTTTTATGCGGATTCGGAATATACAAGATGAGCGGAGAAAAGGCCTTCTCGAAGATTTATGACCGAGTGAACCGAGTAATGGCTGACCGAATCGGTTCCTTCTTTAACAAAGATGACGACGGAGAGACCTTGGATCTGGCAGAACAGATCTTGTCCGAGAAGGATATCAACAAGCGAAACGCGATCATAGATGACAACATACAAAAAGAAGCGTCGCTGATAGCCGTCCACGAAGGCGGTTTCTTCGGCAAAGGCCCTGGCAGAAGCACACAGAAATACCGTCTCCCTCTGCCGTTCAGTGACTATATGTACGCTTTCCTTATCGAGGAATACGGCGTTCTTATGGCCTTGTTGATACTTATACTCTACTTGAGCCTTTTCGCCAGAGGAATCATGCTGACATACAAGTGCAAGAACCTTTACGCCAAGGCCCTGGTCGGCGGATTATCGCTCCTGATATCCGGTCAGGCCATGCTGCACATCCTGATCAATGTCAACCTTCTGCCTGTGACAGGACAGCCCCTGCCTATCATCAGCTACGGAAACGGTTCCATGATCATGTTCAGTGTCGCTTTCGGTATACTCATCTCCATCAGCAAGCAGGTCAAGAAGCAGATGGATAAGCTCATGAAGGAAAACGAGAACAAACCTCTTTTCGTGCAAGTCAGCGGCGACCCTATATCAGAAAGACTCAGCGAACTTGACCAGATTGAAGAAATAGACGATTAATTAGAATATGGAGTACAAGAAGATACGTGCTATAATCAGCGGTGGCGGAACGGGAGGTCATATCTTCCCAGCCCTTTCCATCGCGAACAAGCTTAAAGAGCTCAACCCCGAGACTGAGATCCTCTTCGTCGGGGCGCTCGGACGCATGGAGATGGAAAAAGTCCCCGCCGCGGGATATAAAATAGAGGGTCTGGACATCAGCGGACTTCAGCGCAGCCTGGACCCCGCCAACCTCAAACTTCCTTTCAAGGTGATCGGAAGCGTGATAAAGGCGGGCCGTATCATCAAGGAGTTCAAGCCCGACATCGCTATCGGAGTCGGGGGTTACGCCAGCGCCCCTCTTTTGTGGTCCGCCCAAAGACGAGGCATCCCTACCCTTATCCAGGAACAGAACGGATTCGCGGGACTCGCCAACAAGGTGCTCGGAAAGAAAGCAGGTAAGATCTGCGTCGCCTACGAAGGCATGGAGAGATTCTTCCCCGCCGACAAGATTGTCATGAGCGGAAACCCTATCCGCAAGGAGATAGTCCCGGCGACCGAGCAGAGCCGTGCCGAGGCATACGCCTTTTACGGACTTGACCCTCAGAAAAAGACAATACTGGTAGTGGGAGGAAGCCTTGGCTGCCGTACCCTTAACGAGTCGATGAAGAAATGGATCCTCGACGGATGCCCTCAGGGAGAGGATGTCCAGGTATTGTGGCAATGCGGAAAATACTACAAGAACGAGATTGACGCCTTCTGCCAGGACAAGAACATCCCTTCAATCCTCCACACTGACTTCATCGCGAGGATGGATCTCGCTTACGCCGCCGCCGACCTTATCATCAGCCGCTCCGGAGCAAGCTCAGTTTCCGAGATATGCGCCGCCCACAAGGCCGCCGTCTTCGTCCCTTCTCCTAACGTGACCGAGGACCACCAGACCCACAACGCCATGGCCCTTGTCCGCAAGGACGCCGGAGTACTTGTCAAAGACGCCCAGGCGGTCCAGACCCTGATGGACACAGCGATGACTCTTGTCCACGACGAGCAGAGAATACGCCAGATAGAGGCGAACGTGGCCCCGCTGGAGCTTACCCAGGCAGCCATGATAATAGCAGAGAATGTTTACGAACTTATTGGATAGAAATATGTACGACAAGGTTTATTTCATCGGAATCGGAGGTATCGGAATCAGCGGTATCGCCAGATACTATAACCAGAAAGGATATAAGGTCAGCGGATACGACAAAGTCGAGAGTATCCTGACAAGGGAACTTCAGAGCGAGGGTATCGAAGTCCATTACGAGGACAATATTGACTTCGTCCCGAAGGATGTGGAGGGCACACTTGTCATCTACACTCCTGCCGTCCCGGCGGACATGGGAGAACTTGTATATGTCAAGACACACGGATACAGAGTGATCAAGCGCTCCAAGGCTCTGGGCGAGATAGCCGAAGGCCAGCAGTGTCTCGCGGTCGCCGGCTCCCACGGCAAAACCACCACCAGCACCCTTGTCGCTCATATTCTTACTGACTGCGGCGTCGGATGCTCAGGCTTCCTGGGAGGCATATCCAAGAACTACAACACGAACCTTCTGGTGAGCGACAACCCCGTACTTGTCGCCGAGGCCGACGAGTTTGACCACTCCTTCCTCCAGCTCTTCCCTAGCATAGCGGTCATCACCTCCATGGACCCTGACCACCTTGACATCTACGGAGACGCCGAGCACTACTATCAGGCATTCCAGGAGTTCGCCTCACAGGTCAGCGACACAGTCATTACTAAAATAGGCCTTGACATCACCTCAGAGCACACTAAGGCGAAGATCCTGCGCTACTCCCTTGATGACAGCAGAGCTGACTTCTACGCCAAGAATATAACTATCGACCAGTGCGGATACTCCCACTTCGACCTTGTCTATCCAGGCGGAGTGATCGAAGGCTGCACCGCCGGCATCCCTGGCAAGGTGAACATCGAGAACAGCATCGGAGCGGCCGCCGCCGCCCTCACCTACGGCATCGCTCCTGAGGCCGTCGCTAAAGCTGTCGCTAATTATAAGGGTGTCGTAAGACGTTTTGACATCCACTACAATATCCCTGGGCACACTTACATCGACGACTTCGGTCATCATCCTGAGGAGGTGGCTACCTCAATCCGTACCCTCAGGGAGATTTTCCCTGGAAGACGCCTTACAATCGTGTTCCGTCCACACCTTTTCACCCGCACACGTGACTTCTACAAGGAATTCGCCAAGGTGCTCAGCACCGTGGACGAACTTGTGCTTCTGGAGATCTATCCGGCGCGCGAGGAGCCTATTGAAGGTGTGACGTCAAAACTTATCTATGACCTTGTTGACGGCCCTAAGAAGAGAATGATCATGGAGGCCGACACAGTCAAGGAGCTCGAAGGAGAGGACATCGATGTCGTGGCGACCGTAGGTTGCGGAAACTTTGACAAGACAATCGCCGCCCTGACTCAGATGATGGAAAGAAAATACGGCAAAAACTAATTTATGAGCACTACCGTACGATACGTATTATTGTCGATTGTCGGCACAGCGATGGCCGCCATACTGATTGTCACCTATTTCGCGGGTGAGAGGGCATGGCGTGACGTCGTGTGCCAGGACATGAAGCTGGAGATAAGCTCAGAGGACGATAATATTTTCGTATGGAAGGAGGACCTTGGCGAAATCATAGAGAACACCTGCGGGGCCTTCACGGGCGAGCATTCCTTCACGCTCGACACATACCAGATCGAGCAGGCCGTCAAGACCCATAGCGCCGTCAAGGACGCCCAGGCGTGGAAGACCAAGGACGGGGAGCTTCACATATCGGTTGAGCAGAAAAAACCTGTCCTGAGGTTCCAGAGCCACAAATACGGGTTCTACGCTCAAAAGGACGGAAGCCTCTTCCCTCTTCAGGAAAGGCAGAGCGCCGATGTCCCTTTGATTGAGGGCGAATTTCCTTTCGGTATCGTGCGGGATGGATGTCCTGACGACCTGACGTCGGAGCAGAAGCAGTGGGTGAAGGAGGCTATAGCATTGAGCGAATACATCCAGAACGACCCTGTCTGGAAGAGCCGCATAAGCCAGATTCATTCAGACAAGAACGGCTCCTTCATTCTTTCGCAGAGAGACCGCAAGGAGAATTTCATTTTCGGAGCGGCGAGGGAGATTCCCCAGAAATTCAAGAGATTGGAGCTTTACCACAAGTCAGTGGGCAAAAGCGGAGCGAGCTACTCCGAAGTTGACCTCAGATTTGACAAAATGCTCATTTGCAGGAAATAAGAATACAAGATATATAACAATACAATAATATGGACGACAGAAATATAGTAACCATCGACCTTGGAACGTCTAAAATCGCCGTGGGTATCGCTCACATCAGCGGCGGCAACATCGACGTGACCTACTACAAGGAGACTCCGTCAGGAGGCATCAAGCGAGGCGCCGTTTTCAACGAAAGCAATGTTGCGGGAGCCCTTAAGAGAGCCCTCGAAGAGGCGAAGAAGACAACAGGAATGGAAGTATTCTCCGCTGCCGTAAGCATGCCGCGCTGCTACATCAGCCAGTACAGGTCACAGGCGAAAATGGCCCTGGACCCGACAATGGCCATCTCTGAGGAGGAAATCGAGGCGTTGGAGAATATCGCCAAGAACGAGTGTCCAGTCAACGAAAGCAACGGAGAGACCGTTTATTGCGCCATCGCTCAGTCTTTCTCCGACGGTGAGGAGTTCCAGATTCCTCTTGAGGAGATCATCGGTCTTGAGCGAGAGAGCATCGAGGGTAACTACAAGATTTTCGCGGGAAACAAGACCTCCCTTACAAGAATCGCGTCCGCTTTCAGCAAAGCAGGAGTCACAGACTCTAAAAAATACTTCACCGCTGTAGCGAGCGCCAAGGCCGTGCTGAGCACCTCTCAGATTGAGAGCGGCGTGGCCCTTGTCGAGATCGGAGGCGGCGTGACCTCTGTCTCCGTATATAAAAACGGCATACTCTGCTACTACGGTTCTATTCCGTTCGGCGGCAAGAGCATAACTAACGACATCATCACTTGCTGCAACATCGGTGAGCATCTGGCTGAAAACCTCAAGAAGGGATACGGAATATGCCTGCCGGGGAACCTTCTCAATTATGATGAGAAAGTGCTTCGTATCAGCGGCAAGACCATGGGAACAGACAAGGAGATATCCGTCAAGTTCCTCTCCGAGATCATAACCGCCAGAATGAACGAGATAGCGGACGCGGTGCTTTACATGATCCAGGAGAGCGGCCTCGCGGACGACCTTGTCAGCGGCATAGTCCTCACAGGAGGAGGCGCTGAGCTCGGTAACGTATGCAATCTCTTCAAGGAGAAGTCCGGTCTTCCTGTATCCATCGGCCGTCATGGAAGAAACCTCAGCATAAACAACGAGGCGACAGGAATTCTCGAGACCGCGGGAGCAGCCACCGCGGGTATGATTCTTCTCGCGGCGGAAGACTTCCACGTAGATTGCACCCGAATCGCCACCGTCACCCCGGAAACTGTCATTATTGAAGAGGAGCCGGCAACGACTGAGGATGAGCCAGGCACTGTCTTCGACAATGGAGCAAAAGAAGATGAGAGTGTCGAGGATCCGGGCGAGACAGAAACCCAGGTCAAGGGAAAGGAACGCGGCCGCATAATACCCGCATGGGAGAAGCTGATTTTCGGAAGAAATGGCGATACTCCGGAACAGAAAGAACAGAGAGAGCTGGAGAAGAAGCGCAAAGAGGAGGAGAAGCAGCGCAAGGCGGAGGAAAAAAGACGCAAGGAAGAAGAGGCGAAGCGCAAGAAAGCGGAGAAACAGCAGAAGGAAGAAAACAAGAAAGAGAAAGATTTCATTGATAACATTTTCGGATACGAGGAGGCTTAACACATGGAACAGAACACATACAATCCAGTCGTCGACGAGGCGGTATTACCTACAAGCTGGGCTCCTTCAAACGCCATGATCAAGGTCATAGGTGTAGGAGGAGGTGGCGGAAACGCTGTCACATATATGTACAACCAGCACATTGAGGGCTGCTCATTTATTATCTGCAACACAGACAGCCAGGTTCTCAAGAAAAGTCCTGTCCCATGTAAGATCCAGATGGGAGAAGGACTGGGAGCAGGTACGGATCCCGCAAGAGGACGTAATTGCGCCCTGGCTTCCCAGAAAGCGATCTCCGAGGCCATTCTCGACGGCGAGACCAAGATGCTGTTCGTAACAGCCGGAATGGGTGGCGGAACAGGAACAGGAGCGGCTCCGATTGTCGCCAAGATAGCAAAGGACGCCGGTATCCTCACAGTCGGCGTAGTGACCCTTCCTTTCCAGAACGAGAAGAACGGATCCTACTCAAAGGCCGTTGACGGAATACACGAGCTCGAGAGAAATGTCGACAGCCTTCTTGTAATCGACAACGAGAAGATCCTGAGCGTGTATGGCGACATGCTGATCCAGGACGCTTTCCCTAAGACCGACGAGGTGCTCGCCACTGCAGTCAGGACCATCATCGGAATCATCACCCAGGAGGGTTACATCAACGTGGACTTCCAGGACGTGACAAACATGATGAAGAACAGCGGCCTCGCCCTCATGGGTTGCGGAATCGGCAGCGGAGAGAACCGTATCAAAGACGCCGTGGACAACGCGGTAGAGTCCCCTCTCCTTCTCGACCTCGATCCTAAGACAGCGCAGAACGCCCTGGTGAACATCATGGTCGGAAGAAACAACCAGGGTATCACAGGTAACGAGCTCGGAGATCTCGACGACGCCATACGTGAGAAGCTCGGAGGCGCCAACCGCTTCAAGCGCGGTATCGTCTATAACGACGATCCGGATTTCGGAGACAAGGTCATGGTCACAATCATCGCGACAGGCATCAGGATGAGCCTTCTCAACGACGCGATGGGCTCCAACCAGGGCAACTACATCTTCATCGACGAGGACTACACATATGAGGTAGGCGCCGGCGGAGAAGAGATTATTCTCGAGGACACCCCTATCGAGAAAATAGGCTCCAGCAACCTCAACAGGGAAAGGAAATTCCACTTCCTTCCGGACGACAAACCCGTCCTGTGCGCACCTCAGGGCACTAACCTGTACGACCTGGAGCAGACACCAGCGATAAAAAGATATAAATAAAAAAACTATAAATATGGAAAGAAGAACAAGAGTCCGTTTCGCCCCGTCACCTACGGGACCGCTCCACATGGGAGGAGTCAGGACAGCGCTTTATAACTATCTTTACGCCAAGCAGAAAGGCGGAGACTTCATTATCCGTATCGAGGATACTGACTCCCACCGTTTCGTCCCTGGCGCCGAGCAGTATATTATCGAATCCCTCCGCTGGTGCGGAATCATTCCTGATGAAGGTGTAGATGAGAACGGAAAAGTCGTAGAGGTCGCTTCCGAGAAGCACCCTCACGCTCCTTATCGCCAGAGCCAGCGAAAGAGCATCTACCGCCAGTACGCTGAGCAGTTGGTGAACGCCGGTTTCGCATACTACGCTTTCGACACCGCCGAGGAGCTTACGGCCGCCCGCGAGGCGAAGGAGAGCGTCGGAGAGACCTTCATCTATAACCACTCCACCCGTCTTAACCTTCGCAACTCCCTCTCCCTCCCTGAGACAGAGTGGAAAGCTCTTCTTGAGCAGCGCACAGACTGGACCGTACGCTTCAAAATGCCGGAGAACACCGTCGTCAAAATGGACGATATGATCCGCGGCCATGTCGAAGTGAACACAAACACCCTTGATGACAAGGTGCTTTGGAAAAGAGCAGACGAGCTCCCTACCTACCACCTCGCGAATATTGTCGACGACCATCTAATGGAAATCTCCGAGGTCATCCGCGGTGAGGAGTGGCTTCCTTCCCTCCCTCTGCATTACCTCCTTTACCAGGCATTCGGCTGGCAGGACACCATGCCTCGCTTCGCCCACCTCTCGCTCCTTCTCAAGCCTGTGGGCAACGGAAAGCTCAGCAAACGCGACGGCGACAAGATGGGTTTCCCTGTCTTCCCTCTCCAGTGGACCAACGCTGAAGGCGAGACTTCCCATGGATATCGCGAGGACGGATACTTCCCTGACGCTTTCGTGAACCTCCTCGCCATGCTCGGCTGGAACCCTGGCACTGAGCAGGAGATCTTCTCAATGGAGGAGCTCATCGCGGCGTTCTCTATGGACAAAGTCCAGAAGGCAGGCGCTAAGTTCAACCCTGACAAGGCTAAATGGTACAATAAAGAATACCTCCGTACAAAGAGCGACGACCTGCTTTCAGACGCGTTCATGCCTATTCTTGAGGCTAAGGGCGTCAAGGCAGAGCGTGACTACGTGAAGAAAGTCGTGTCCCTTATTAAGGAAAGAGCTACTTTCGTGGCTGACTTCTGGGACATAGCCTCATATCTTTTCGTGGCTCCGTCAGAGTACAACGAGAAGGACGTGAACAAGTTCTGGAAAGAGGAGAATTACTCGCTCGCCTTCAAGGTAGCTGACTTTATCCTCGCTTTCGACGGCGAATTCACCAAGGAAGGCATCGAAGGTCCGCTGGAAGAGTACATCCGCGGCAACGAGTGGCCTATGGGCAAGGTGATGAACTGCCTCAGACTCGCTCTGGTGGGAGCCTCATCCGGCCTTGGCATCGCTGACATCGTGACTCTGATAGGTAAAGAGGAGTTCGGCAGACGTATCGACGCGATAAAGGCGAGACTTTGCTAGTGAATATTTTAAAAGGCGGGATATTGCTCCCCGCCTTTTCTTTTGCCCTTTGATGAAAGAACACAGCGTCTGGCGGTATATATTTATAAAGAAAGTTGTACAATGGATTTCGAGATTTTAAAGGAAGTAAAGGACACGCTCATCTTCATGAACACCGAGGAAAAGTTCGATCTTTTCTTCGCCATCAAGAAGATGGGAGTAGTGCATACCGAGGAGCTTCTCAAGGCTGCAGGTATTGACGTTGAGAAGTTTAACGCCCTTTCGGAAGAGGATTATGACATGGCGATCAGTAACAGACTTTGGGAATGTTCTCTGGAGTCGATGGCTAAATTCTATGATAAATTGAACGAAGGAGAATGGAGGAGATAGTCATGTATACGGAAAATGTAAATAAATTGCTCGGAATCATCGAATCTCTCGCGGATTTGGAAAAACCCGCTTTCATCGCGGAGCTCGTCTCCATGCTCTACCTTCCCATAGATGAGCTCGAGAGCAGAATCATCGAGCAGGAGTGGGAAGACCTCTGTAATGAGATTAATTCCATGTCAGACGAGGAGTTTCTAGAGGAGTATTACGACTCGGTGGATCCAGACTGGTTTGAAGAAGAGCTCCACGACCGTAGAACAGCCCGATTTGAGAGGTATGACTAGATTTTTCAACTTTTCTGAAATATTTTTCAAGGACCGAGGTATATATCCGTATGAATTTTCTAAAAGAGACATACAGCGAAAGCACTTTCAACTCCGCTCCAATGGTCGGGGTTCAGACAGAGCAGGCAAGGGAACTTATTGAAAGAAACTCCCAGGACGGTTATATCGTCATATCCGTCGGCAGGGTGAGCAAGACGGCTGAGGCGGACAACGGCAGAATAAAGCAGCTGGCCCAGAGAATAGAGCAGGAGGGATTTGTTTACACCCCATTGTTCGAGCCATCCCAGGAGCACGAAGACATCCAGGACTACAAGACATCTTTCATCATCTACGCACATGACAAGGAGCGTAAAGCAAGGACGATGGGCGAACTGGAAAAACTCGGGGAGAGCCTCCGCTTGGAGTTCGGCACGGAACGCCTCGCCACGGCCGGGGAAGACCTGCTCGGAGACAGTCTCAAAGGAGCGTTTATTAACCCTCGGCCGCAGTGCTACAGCGAAGCTCACCTAAGGCACCTCAAAGGAGAAATCTTCCTAGACTATTTGAAATAAATAGCTCAAAAAGCACTATATTCGCCTTGTAATACAGATTTTTATGGCAGCGATTCACTATTTATTCTTTGACACTGAGACTACAGGAGTGCCAAGAAACTACAAGGCCCCTTCATCAGATACCGCCAACTGGCCAAGGCTCGTGCAACTGAGCTGGATCACCCAGGACGAGAACGGACAGACATTGACCAAGGGTGACCTTATCATCCGTCCCGAAGGATTCACCATCCCTGTTGAGGCCTCGAATATTCACGGCATCACGACAGAAAGGGCTCTCAGAGAGGGTATTTCCCTTCGCGAGGCATTGGAGCAGTTCATGGGGGACGCCCGCGAGGCGAAGGTTCTTGTAGGGCATAACATCGGTTTCGATGTCAAGGTGCTCGGATGCGAGCTTTTCCGCATGTACGGGAATGACCCTATCATGAACATGCCGACCATCGACACCATGGCGCTCTCGACCAATTTCTGCAAGATTCCAGGTTGCTACGGATATAAATGGCCAAAGCTCCAGGAACTCCACGTGAAATTATTCGGCGAAGAGTTCCAGGACGCCCACGACTCGAGCGCAGATATCGCCGCCACCGAGAAGTGCTTCTGGAAGCTTAAGGAGCTGGGAGTCATCAAGGGCGGATAAAACAATGAACGCTCAATCATCTCGGGTGGAAGCCAGAATGCTGAGCCTGAAGGACGAAAAGCAGGCGAAAAACCTCTCACGCTTTTTCAAGACCGGCCCGGGCCAATACGGAGAAGGAGACCTTTTCCTTGGAATCAAAGTGCCTCAGACAAGGCTGGTGGCTAAGGAGGAATGGCGTCGCTGCGAGTTAAGCGACGTCAAGGAATTGCTGCGTTCGAAGTACCATGAAATCCGCCTTTGCGCACTTTTAATCCTCGTGAAGATGTATAAACACAATGCGAAAGACGAGGCCGCGAAGAAGGCGATAGTGGATTTCTATATAGAAAATACCGAAGGAATAAACAACTGGGATCTCGTAGATCTGAGCTGTTACGAGATTCTTGGCGACTGGTGCCTCACTCACGACAGGGACATTCTTTATTCTCTCGCCCGTGAGGGGAAAACCATATGGGAGCAGCGTATAGGCATAGTTTCATGCATGGCGCTTTTGCGCAAAGGTGAGACAGACGACTGCTTCGCCATAGCGGACATCCTGCTTGCTCACAGTCATGACCTCATCCACAAAGCCGTGGGTTGGCTTCTGCGAGAGGCCGGTAAACGCGACGCCCTAGCGCTGAAAGACTTCCTTTGTGCGAGGATTTCGGACATGCCTCGCACGACACTTCGCTATGCTATAGAAAAGTTTCCTCAAGAGGAGAGACTCGCTTTCCTCAAAAAATAGCCCGACTGCAACAAGACAAACAGAAATTCGATATTCGCAAACTCTTATGCTAGCAGCTCGAGGGCCTGTTCGACGGTCAAGGCGTCAGCGACCGAGTAGATGCCGCTGCGGGTGCGGCGTAGAGAATTAAGGAAGGCTCCTGTTCCGAGGGCCTCGCCCAGATCACGTGCGAACGCACGCACATACGTACCCTTGGTACACGCGACGCGTACGCTCGCATGCGGAAGGGTCAGGTCGTCGGCCGCTACATTTATTCTCATCGAAGCCTTTGAGGACTCCGCCGAGGCCTCAACAACGTCAGCGTCTTCCTCCGAGGCGGCCTGTGGAGCGTATGACACCAACTCACATTCTGAGATGACTATACGGCTGGCGCGGAGAATATCGTCCGGAATAGGCTCTCCCGCTTTAAATGCCTTTCGGGCCAGCTCATACGCCCTCACCCCATCCACGCTCTTGGCGCTGAAAAGCGGAGCCACCTGGTCCTGCTCTCCGATAAAGCCTTTAAGAGCCTGGACGACAGACTCTTCCGACACCCCATCGACAGGGAATCGCTTATCTATCTCTTTTTCAAGATCATACGAAGGAGTCACCGCCCCGAAAGTGATCCCGGCGAGATATTCCTTGTCATGACGCTGAAGCTCCTCCGCCTGCTTTGTAGCGTTTCCGATGCAGACAAGAAGCACCCCCGTCGCCAAAGGATCAAGAGTGCCGGCATGTCCGACCTTGAGATTCTTCTTGCCGAAATGTCTGATAGCGGAGTACTTTATCTTCCTGATCACGTCCGCCGAAGTCCAGCGATACGGCTTGTCGATAACCAGGATGATGCCCTCCGGATAATCCTCGATTTTATGTGTGAACGGCGTCATCTATGCAAGAGGAATCTTGTTGATACGGCGAAGATGGCGTCCTCCCTGGAACTCGCTCGAAAGCCAGGTGTCGATTATGGCGAGAGCCTCCTCCATAGGGATGAATCGTGCGGGGACGACAAGGATGTTCGCGTTATTATGCTCCTTGACAAGAGCAGCGATATCAGTATTCCACGCCAATCCGGCACGCACGCCATTGTGCTTATTCAAGGTAATGGCCATACCGTTACCGGTCCCGCAGATAGCTATGCCCAGGTCAATTTCACCCCTTTCCAGAGCTGAAGCCATAGGATGCGCGGAGTCAGGATAGTCGAAACTCTCGGTAGAATCCGTTCCGAAATTAACCATCTGATACCCCTTCGAGGTCAACACTTCTATAATCTGGTTCTTCCACTGCACCCCGGCATGGTCGTTGCAAATACCTATTTTCATGATTTTTGATATGATTTTGACCATGCAAAGATAAGACAATTACAATAATTATTAACTTTGTAAGTTAAGTTCCGTAGGATAAGCAGATGAGAAAATTCCTTTTGACCGTGATTTTCATGCTCGGCTGCCTCGCGGCGTCGTCTCAGACGCCCAAGGCGGTC
Organism: Bacteroidales bacterium; assembly: GCA_024398335.1. Classification (GTDB taxonomy): domain Bacteria; phylum Bacteroidota; class Bacteroidia; order Bacteroidales; family UBA932; genus Cryptobacteroides. The sequence goes on from JAKSJJ010000021.1 coordinate 14,829, forward strand.
ATTAAAAGCGTGTTCTCCGGCGAAGGATACCAGAAGGCCAACGAGAAGTACGAGAGAGCCCTGGAGAAAAACGCCGCCGACTCCCCTTCGATGATAGTGGCGAGGGCCGTCCTGTGGGACAGCTGGGCTAAGTGGTGCGACTACTTCAAGGACTATAAGGACGACAAATATTTCTCGACCAGATACACTATCGACGCCTACTATCTCCTTTGCGACAGCAAGAGCGCGATAGAGTCGGATGAGAGCGTCGATAAAATGCTTAAAGGTCTGAAAACCAGCTATGCAGCCATATTCTCCGACATAGAGAGGATAAGCACGGCATACATCTGCGAGATAGACTCGGAGGAGCGCTACGACGAGTACATCCGCTACGCCCGCTCTAACGGCCACCACGCCCTTGACTCGCTCCTTACCCTAAGGGAAGAAAGAGCCTACAAGGACGCTTGCGAGGCGGCCTCCGAAAAAGCGTTCAGACGCT
>JAKSJJ010000210.1 GCA_024398335.1 Bacteroidales bacterium
ATCAACGTCATAGACGGCAAGGGTAATCTTTACGACTGCGTCATCACCGAGGCCTCGGCGAAAAGATGCTCCGCCAGCGTCGTCGCTTGCCAGAGTAACTGGGGGTCGCACCCATATAATCTCACCATGGCCGTCTGCCCGACCAAAAACAATGAAAGGTTCGAATGGTTCGTGGAGAAAGCCGTCGAGATAGGATTGGACTCCATCGCGCCAGTCATAGGCGAGCACTCCGAGAGAAAGGTTTATAAATGCGAGAGGGCGGTGAAGATTGCCATCAGCGCCGCCAAGCAATCTCTTAAAGGAGCGGTTCCTGACATCGAAGAGCCCGTGAGCGTAAAAGACTTCATCAAAGTTCACAAGGACGAGAAGGCTCTTAAGATGATAGCATATTGTTTTGAGGACGAGACCCATCCCCGGCAGTCCATCAAAGACGTTCTCGAATCCTATACCGGAGAGGACATTATTATAATGATAGGTCCTGAAGGAGATTTCTCAAAAGAAGAAGCCGCCCTCGCGATGAGCAGCGGCTACATTCCGGTACACCTTGGAGCCTCGAGACTGCGTACAGAGACGGCGGCCCTCACCGCGGTCCAGGCAGTTTACCTTAAATTCATGTAACAGGGTTATCCCCTGATTATCTTGACCTCCCCTCCGAGTCCCAGCATTATAATCTGGGACGGACGTCCTGTGGCCTCGGAGCCAAGAGCGGGATCCACTACCAGATCGACGCCCTCCTTCACCTGGGAAGATATGTCGTCAAAGCCCTTTGGAGTAGTCTCGCCACTGATATTGGCGGAAGTCGAGACTATAGGACGGCCAAGGCGAGAGCAAAGTCCCTTACAGAAATCCGACATCGGGATCCTGATGCCGACGGTCCCGTCAGCGGCGACGGTCGAAGGAGCAAGCGCACCCGGACCAGTCATGGCTCCCGGGTAGATAATCGTCATCGGAGCGTCATTGAGCTCGACCAAGGACTCCGCCATGAAAGGCAATTCCTTCACATAGCGGCAGACCATGTCAAGGTCACTGGCCAAAAGCACCAGACTCTTGCTGTCGTCCCTTTTTTTCAGTTCAAACACCTTGCGAACCGCCTGCTCATTGGTGGCGTCACATCCTATGCCCCAGACCGTGTCGGTAGGATAAAGGATTAAACCTCCTTTGCGGAGGACCTCAACGATTTCTTTTATTTCCATATAGATAAATCGACTACGACCGGATAATGGTCGGAATATTTCACTTTCGGGCTATGGTGGGAGACCGCGTCCATGCTGACAGGATAAAAGAGATAGTCGATACGAAGGAGTGGCCAAAGCAATGAATATGTCGCCCCGAAGCCACTTCCCGCTGACGCGAAACTATCCCTGCGCCCCCTGGAAAGCATGTTGTACGTGTATGACACAGGCGTGTCGTTGAAATCTCCGCAGACAATGGCGGGAACCTCCGCCGTACTGATATGCGCAAACACACGCCCCACCTGCTCGCTTCGCTTTATGATTGACCCCCGGAGCCTTCGACCCGTATCACTGATACCGTCCGGCTCCTCGCGGAAAGACTTGACAATGGAGCTCATCGACATGTTATAACTCTCCAGATGGCAGTTATATACCCTGCAGCGGCGTCCGCCTATCATATAATCCGCGCTGACGACCATGTTCGTGCTCTTCTCGAAGCGTATCTCTCCCCTATCGACGGGATGATACTTGCTCAGGATAATATTCCCGAAAACACCCTTATTGCTTTGCAGGACATTGCACGTAGCCCAGTATTTGCCGAATTCCGTCAGGAGCACCTGCGCGAGGTCCTGCTCGTAGGAGAGGTAGAACTCCTGAAGGCAGATAATGTCAGCGTCGGTCGAGCGAAGGAAGGCGGCGACAGAATCGAGACATTCCTTGCGGGTCATGTCCTTATGGGAGCCGAATGGAGCGAAGCGCCCCACATTGTACGAGACAATCCTCAAATCTGACAGGGGTTCGACTCTCGTCGATGACGAGGGGAATTTATACACTCGTCCGATAAAGAGAAGGGCGGGCAGGAGCGCCAAGGCAGGAATCCACGCGGACTTGGAGCGGCGTATGAGCGCGGCCACAAGCAGGGCGAGGTTCAGCAGCACCAGAGGGAAGAAAAGTATCTCCAAAAGAACAAAGAACCACGCCACCTGAGGATTCACGAAGGCTGAGATATATGACAGGGCCAAAAGAGAAGCCGCCACAATCATCAGCACCCTGGATGTCAGGGAGGCGAATATGTTCCTTTTCTTTTTAGTCATAATTTGAGTAGAGGGTGTGCCTGCTCTTCCACCACAGAAGCAACAGCCAACCGGTCAACATTCCGCCAAGGTGGGCGAAATGAGCGATTCCGCCTGCGATGCTGGTGATACTCGGAAGTCCCGCGAGAAGCTCGATCGCCGCGAATATGATGACCATCCACTTGGCAGTCAACGTGACTGGCGGGAAAATCAAGGTAAGGCGGGAGTCAGGGTAAAGCATGGCATAGCCAAGAAGCACGCCATATACCGCTCCTGAGGCTCCGACCGTAGGCACGTATGAAAGAGCGTGCAAGCTTTCAATCGCCCCCGGCACGCCCGAGGCGACCTGCCCCATGAAATATTGGTACTGGGCCCACTCTACGCCAAGATGTATGGCGGCGGCGCCAAGGCCTGTGACAAAATAGTACAGCAGAAACTTCTTTGTACCCCAGACTCTTTCCAGCGCGAGGCCGAAAATCAGCAGGGTGTACATATTAAAGAAAATATGGAAAAAACCTCCGTGCATAAACATGTACGAAACGATCTGCCAAGGTTTGAAAAGTGGCGAGAAGGCAGGGAACAAGGCGAACAACTGTATCATTTTCTCTTCTCTCAAAAGAGTGAAGATGAACATGAATACATTTATGATGATAAGGTTTTTTACCGCTGGTGTGAGGTTTCTCATAATCAGAATTTTCTTTCTATCTC
>JAKSJJ010000211.1 GCA_024398335.1 Bacteroidales bacterium
TTGGTGGCAGGAGGAGGGAGAAGGGCGAATTGAGGCGGTCGGGAAAGCGCAGCGACAGGAAGGAGCCGCCTCGTGACGGAGTCTGTTTGACGACGTTACGGTCGGTCGGAGCACCGCGGAGGCTGACCGTAAAAGGAGGAGTTACGACGTCAAGGCTCCTTCCCGAGCGAAGCAGACCGCCGAAACCTGAGCCCTGACCCTCCTCCTGCCACCAAACGAGGCCATCCGTGGAATTTCGGCCGTCGCGCATGGTGGCGCTGCCGATAAATGAGATGCCGGAACGAGCAGGGGAATGGCATGTGCCGGGGAATGGTACATACCGATCAAGGGGTACATAATACGTTTTTTATTATTATTTTCGCGGTCGTTTAAAATGTGAGAACTATGGATTGGAACACTCTTGACTATGCGGCGCTGACTGAGCAGTGCGTCGATTGGATTAAAGATTGGTTTGAACGTAACGGCAAGGGCTGCAAGGCGGTCCTTGGCATGAGCGGCGGAAAGGACAGCACCGTGGCGGCGGCTCTTTGCGCGAAGGCCCTCGGGGCTGAGAATGTGGTGGGCGTGTCGATGCCTGCGGAGGGACAGTCTCTCAATGAAGCGGACCTTATCTGCGAGCACCTGGGCATAAGGTATGTCTGCGCTCCGATAGGGGATGTCATCGCTGGCTTTGACAGCGTGAAGGAATCTTTGTCGGAAGGCTTCTCTCATCAGGCGGAGCAGAACATCCCGCCGAGAGTCAGGATGACCATGGTCTATGCCATATCGCAGACTGTCGGCGGCAGGGTAGTGAACACCTGCAATCTGTCCGAAGACTGGGTGGGATATGCGACCCGTTGGGGCGACAGCGTGGGCGACTTCTGCCCGCTCGGGCATCTGACCGTCCAGGAGATAAAGGGTATAGGTCATTACCTGGGCATCCCTGCCAAGTGGGTGGACAAGATTCCTGACGACGGCCTGCCTCACAGCTGCAGCGATGAGCAGAAGTTCGGCTTCACATACAAGACCCTCGACACTTACATCCGTACCGGCGTATGTCCGGATAGCGAGGAGGTCAGGGCTAAGATAGACCGTATGCACAAAGGCAACTGGTTCAAGATGAGTATGCCTGAGACATTCAACCCATCCCTGCCAGTCGCCCTTGAGGAGTAGCCCTGGCGCGAACTACCAGCTCCGGTCGTGATAAAGAAGTTTGACGTCGTCGATCTTGAATGATCCGTCGGCGTCTTCTTTTAGTATGAAGCGTGAGCGAGCCTTGATTCCCATGTCGGTGTAGTTAACAATCCAGTTGCCGTCTTGGTCCATTTCCAGGCTAGTGAATTTACATCCCATGGCTCCCGGTCCATCTTGCGCTCCGGTTCGGAAAAGCCAAACCGCATACCCGCCACCCTCGTATTCGTATGCGCTCTCAAGCTTCCCTAGGAGTTTCCTTGTGCAATTGGCCTTTAGGAACTCATAGTCTTCGAAGCGGTTGTTATCATACATGTCTTTGAAGAACTGTTCCATGTCTCTTTGTGCATGGACTCCCGCCTCTTCTTCGTTCTGCTGGTTTTCGTCGATTTCGGATGGGGCGCCCATCTCCCCGGACATCAGCCTTTCGTTTATGGCCTTCTGCTGGTGGATGATAATACCTCCTTCAACGATAAGCGCTGTGGCTACAAGGCCTGCTACAATGGCCCAGATGGTTTTAGAATTCATGTCGTATCGTGTTGTTTTTTTAGTTAATCCTTCGCTTTAATAGCCTTCTTATAAGGCGCTATCATTCCTTCATTTATCTTCGAGCCCATCTTGGCTTTAAGGCTCTTGGAGCGCATCATCCATCCGACCAGGTACATGGCCATGGACTTTCCCCATTTCTTCTGAGGGAAGTCGTATTGACCGTGGGACTTGAAGAACTTATGGTCGGCTCTCATCATGCCCCTCATCATGTAGATAAGATCCCGGAAGATCTTCATGCCTCCTACCCCGAGGAAGTTGCTCGGAGGGCATAACTTCTTTTCCATGGCGTAAGCTGTGGTCTGGGCGAGAAGCCTTATGGACTTGGCTGAGTCCCGTTCATTAGTGGCGAAGCCTGCGAGACAGTTGCCTCCGACCTGCGCTCTAGCCTCTAAGATAAGCTTTAAGTTAGGCTCATTATCGAGTTGTCCGTCAATTATATATCCGAACGGAGTTCCCATAGTCACGGTCCTGTGCCCGTTACAGAATTGTCTGTCGTCATACATCTTGAAACGACTGCCCATAGAGTGGTCCTTGACCGTGAAGGCATAGAGAATCGCATCGTGCTTGTGGATGTTTTCCCTAAGGAAAGTGTCAAAACCGTCCTTATAGAAGCACTTTCCGTCCCCGGCACAGTTAAAACAACTGATACATCCTCCCATGAAAGGGAAGTCCCGGATGTTGACTACGTCGCATTCGTATGGGAATTGCTCCTTAAAGGCCTCAATCATGCCCTTTAAGGCGCTTTGACCCTCGGGAAGGTCCGCCACTATGACCGCCTTCTTTGAATCGTCCTTCACGGGGCGAATTTCAGTGTCCTTTTCGCCGTACCTCCACAAGAAAAGTCCGAACCAGTCAAGAGCCTGTCTTCGTCCCTCGGGGGAGAGAATATCTTCCATGTCGGCGGACAGTCCGTCGATGAAATCAATGCCCATGTCCTGGCAGTTGTCGACGATGAAACGATGGGCGGTGATGTCGTAAAAATGCTTGGAAGTCGTGATCTGGGTAGCGGTCAAAGAGGAGAAATCAGCCCCGCTTTCCTTCATCAATTCTATGAAGCGATGGAGCTGATAAGGGGCCATGAAAGTATATACCGGATAGGAGAACAAAACTACGTTCACCTCAAGTAACGCTTTAAGTGCTTCGCTGAAGTCTCTTTCGAGCTGTTTTATCTTTCTTCCGGCGTCTAAAAATGACCATTCAATCTGTGGAAAATGCT
>JAKSJJ010000212.1 GCA_024398335.1 Bacteroidales bacterium
GACGGTTATCTTGAAGGCGCTTCCTTCCTGACGGATGTGGAAAAAGATAATCTACCGTTCGCGGTGGCTCTTTTCCCTTTCATGCAGGCGGTTCGTTTCCTCACGGACTATATCAACGGGGACACGTACTATCGTATCGCCTACCCGGATCATAACCTCGTCCGTACCCGCAACCAGATGGCCCTTTTCCACAGCGCTCTAGACCATCAGGACCAGATGAGGGAATATATCAAGGAAAAGTCGCTAGCTTAAATATAGAATCCCCAGTAGGGTTCTTTATCTGTCTTGACTGAGGCGGTGTGACGGGTCCTCATGGAAGTGAGCAATGAAGCTGAGTCCTGCAGACGCGTGGCCAGATCAGTTATATTGATGTCCATTTCGACTTCTTTGTGCTGGAATATCTTAAGGTGCACATTGTCGGATTTGATTGTCGCGTCGTAAGAAAGTCCCAAAGGTTCCAGGTACTGTAGCAGCAGGCTTTCGACGGTTTCTTTAATAATGTCTTCGACAGTCTCTTTCTGTTTAAGCGCGAGGCGGTGCGTTTTCAGTTTTTCCAAAAGCTCATTCGCCTTACACTCAAGAAGAGGGACTATCGAGTCGAAGCTGTAGATAATCTCGGCGAATTTCTCTTTGCTAAGTCCCGACAGACTGATGTATCCCCGTATTACTCCGGGACTGATCATGGCCCCTTTCCAAGGGTCCTCCTTTTTTATATGGTACAAGGCGTTTTCCAGTTGGAACATGTATGTTCCCTTTAAAAATCTCACTTTCGATTTGTCAACGCCGGATTTTATCAGAGACAGCATGGCTTCGATTGAGCTCAGAGACTTCGCTCCTGCTCTTTTCACGCTTTTCGCCATTTCGCCCCAGACGTTCTCTTCGAGGATTCTGAGGATGTCAAGGTCGTCGAGTTCTTCTTTTGCATCTTTTATGGCCAGCCAAGTGGACTCGATAGACCTTTTAATGATATTCTTGACAGGTATGTCGCTATTAATTATCTGCATACTTTGATTTCAAAAGGAATTGATTCGACAATTTTGGCGAGATTGAAGATTTTGTCCATATGCTCATCCAGTTTCCCCGCGAGAATGTCCTTGTAGAGAATAATCGCCATGTAGGTGTACTTCGCTCCGAACTTGATAAAAATCTTTACTCTGTATTTCTGCAGGAACATTTTGTACCTTTCGATGCCGGCTTTTTTAAATTTCTCTTCTAATAGCGCCTTGGCGCAAGTCTGCTTTATCTCAGTGGCCTTTTCCCTGGCTTTTCTTTTTCTAAGTTCTTCCGGTGTCATATTATGAAAGTTCTATTGTACATACTCTTCCGATTGTCTCCATCCAATGGTGGTTTACCTCGTAGCACTCCTCGTTTTCGCATGCCCATAATATCTTGCAGCGCATGTTATCCGGGATGGTCGGCTGGGGGGCGTAACCGTCGGTAAGAATCAAAAGGCCGTCGTAGCCGTTCTCGTGAGCGTAGTTTATAGGTTCTTGGAAACTTGTGCCTCCTCGACCTATGATGGTGACGTCCTTGATGATTTTCTGGAGACTCTGCACGACTCTTATCCCACAGTCGAACTGTATCACGTCCACTGCCTGAAAGCCATAGCGGAAGGCGGAATTGATGACCCCGTAGAAGTAGGAAAGCGACTCGGATGATACACTTCCCGACACATCCACGGCCACAAGCAGCTTGGTGTCATATTCTCTTTTCTGTCCCATCTGGTCAAATCCGTACCTTCTGTCGGGTCTCATGCGGGTGAGTCTGCGCTTTGAGCTTATGATGCTGGAGCGGAATCCGCCCAGCAGTTTTCTGAAGTCTATCTTGGCCTTTGTGGAGGCTTTTAACTTCTCGGCGAACGCCCCTGAGAGCGAGCCCCAGTCCTTTGTGTTTTCAATGATACCGTTGATCATTATGGCGCAGAGCTCGTCCTCGTCCCACAACTCTGCCAGGGCCTGATATTTCAGAACCTGTTCATCTGGCTCGTCCTGCTCATCTCCAGGTTCTGTGCCGCTTGGGGGCAGCTGCTGCTGAATCTGACGTGAGTACCATTCGTACGGCATGCCTTTTTTCAACTGGAAATCCAGGGGTATCTCTATGGGGAATTCTCTGAATTTATAATTATCTCCGACCACGACATTGGATCCCATGGCGATGGCCTGCTGACAGCATCCGTCGGGTCTTCTTTCGTATGGATGTTTCATCAGAAGTCGTATGGCCTCTGTTTTCAGGGCCTCTTCCAGAAAAGTGTCTGACATGTAATCGAGGATGTCCGGATTGTACTCGACCCTTTTCCTGCCGCAGCGGACAGGGCATGGCATGTCTCTGTTCACGGCCATCTCATGGCAGCACAGCACCTGAAAGAGCGGGGGCTCCATCAGGTACCATCCTTCCAGTATTTTCGTGATTCTATCTTCCATCTCTACTAGATATTGCTGACGTAGATGACCATAGCCATGACAAGCATCTGGCAGTTGGCGGCTATGAATGACACCGCGTTAGGGTAGGTTTTCTGCACATAGAGCGTGGCGAAATGGGCCGCTGCTTCTTTTCTTCCTTTGGTGAGGATGTCGAAATAGCGGTCGACGTTCTTTTTCACCTTATCCAGGTCCTTGGCCGCTATCTTCTCGGTCTCGAGATAGCGATAGATGGAGTTGTTGACCATGCTCAGTTCGTGAACCTGGTATTTTTTAAGCTTCTCCTCTACTTTCTCCAGTCCCAAAAGAACCTCTTTACCGCTTATGAGTTTTGTCTGGGCGATGCTGTCCTTGAAGACACTTGACGCTTTCGCTCCGACAACGCTCGCTATTATCTTCGTGTAGAGGGCGTCTATGTCATCGTGTCCCTTGATGATGTCGCTCACTCTTTTCCATGCCCTGCGGTCCGGTCCTTTGTCGAGTCCCGTATCGGCTCCTTCTTTGG
>JAKSJJ010000213.1 GCA_024398335.1 Bacteroidales bacterium
CATATCTATTCCTCCATAGCCTTGACGAAATCCTCGTAGCTCTCGAAGCCTCGGGACGTCATAAGCTCCCAGGCCTTTTTAATGATCGCCAAGCGTGTCTCGCCGGCCTCGAATAGCTCCCTTACCTTCTTCTTCTCGCTTTCCTCGAGGGCTGCTATCTTCTGCTGTGCCACTCCATAGAGAAAGTTTGCCTTCGCTATCTGCCCGTGCATAGGGTCTTTATATACGCTTGTCTCTAGCTCTTCCGCTATACGTTCTATCCTTGTCATAGTCTTGAAAAATGCCCCTTCCAGGTCCCGGGCGTAAACCCTTCCGGGGCGGTTGTTTATATATCTCCGTATTAAATAATTACCCGGTCGTTGTTCTCGAAAGAAGGAGGGGCAATACCCGGAGCCGTAAGGCTACCCCTCCGCCTCATCTTATAGAATGAAAACTATTGTTATACGTTGTTGTTTTTATTATGGCTCCTTCTATGCGTTTATCGTTGTATTATCGTTTATTTCCTCCCCTTTCTCAAATAGCCCCAGGTCTCCGCTTTTCTCTGCCTTCTTGTAGTCCTCGAAGCGAGGCACGGCGGCAAATACGAATCTGTTATTACACCACCTAGAGAGGCTTTTATAGACCTTCTTGCAATGCTCTTTGTCGTATATCATTACGTGAGCCCAGAAGCCGAGGTCCCGGAGGGTGTATATACGCTCGAGGTCTTGCTCTAGCGTCGTGTCGAAGTTTACCAGGACGTAGACGATAACCTTGTGGTCGTTCTGCGTTATATGGTTTTTCTCGGCGTATACCTTGAGCTTCGGGAGTATCTTCTCCTTATCCTGGTAGCGATCCCAGGCGAAATGTACCTGGCTCTTCTTTACCTGGGCGAGCATTTCGGCCTTTCTCTCGGTCATTACACGAATGTCGAGCCCCTGGTTGAAGTCTACTACCGCCTTCGATTCTATGAGCTGCTGCAAGAGGTTTTCCCAATCCTTGCAAGCGAGGATATTAGGGTCGCATAGGACTATCTCCTTTTGTCCGTCCCAAAACTCGGAGAGGTCGGCCACCTTGTGGGAGCAAAGCCCCTCCTTTGCCTTGACGTGGCAGAAGTCGCAACCACGGGGACAGCCTCGGGAGAGGAAGCCGAAGGCCTTGTCCTTCGTGAGCTCGGGGTATATGGAATAATCGGGGTATATGTGCTCGATCTCCTCCGGGAGCTGCAAGTCCTTGCTCTTGTCGTAGACCTCCTTTCCGTCCTTTAGGCTTATGCAGTAGCCCGACCCTCCCCTAATTACCTTATCGGCGTCTATCTCGTAGGGATAGTCCGGCGAGAAGGAAAATACCTTCGAGAGGTAGACTATATCGCAATGGCCGGTAAATATGTCGTACCATTCCACGCTATCGCCCTTTGCCTTATGCCAGGCGGAGAGCTTCATAAGCGGAAGGTTTGGGAAGTTGTAGCTATCTACGTCTATAAGCCCGATTTTCATACGCTACGCCTTTATCTCTTTAGCCTCCTCTTTCAGTCCGCAGTAGGCGAGGGCCTCCTGGACCTGGTGGAGGTAGTCTACTACTTTGGTCTTTGTCACGGCGTGAGGGCCTTCTACGTCGAGCTGATGGGTATATACGTTGTAGGTAGCTATACCATTGTCGTAGCGTCTTACCATGTTGTCCCCGTCCTCTCTAAATCCGTTCTCGTAAAGTCCTCCCCAGGTGACGGGGATAGCCTCAAACTCGTGGAAGTGTAGGGCACTCTTGTAATAGTGCCGCTTCTTGTCGTGGCTCCAAAGGATTATAGTATCCTGGCCTATGCTCTTGATCGTGCAGAGCTCGCCGTTAAACCTCAAGAGGGAGCCCTTTGTAAATTCCTTTTCCTTCAACATTTTCCAACCTTTTGCTCTTGTCGCTGCGAGCCTTTCCCTTCTCCTACGGAGAAACTCGGCCCTATTCTCGTCGAGGAAGGCTTTAGCCCTCTCTTGCCTATAACAGCCGCAGCTCCTGGCTCTTCCTCCCATCAAAGAGGATTGAGGGACGGAGACGACGTTACCGCAGTCGCATTTGCAGATATAGCGGTAGTAGCTGCTCATTGTTACGCCTATCTCTACCTCGTCCATACCGAGGACTACGAGACGCCCGTAGCGTTGTCCTTCTTTTGCTGTCTTATACATTTACTTTCTATTTGTGCTATTTTAAAAGCCTTGCCCTTGCTTTCCCGTTTGCTCCGTCGCCCCGTAGGTAGGGATAGGACGGCGGTATGTAAAGAGCTCCTCCTACCTCGCAAGGGTTTGGCTTTGTTTGTCTATTTATTCCTTTCCGCCCTACGACGGGCTTGTAGTTTTCTTCCGTTCTCTGCCGTTACCTCCTTGCGGAGACAGCCGCAGCTCTTGGTAATACCCTTTAGGAGATATGTGGCGTATATCTGGCACTCGGTGCCGCATTTGCATTTGCAGACGTAGGTAGGCCTCTTTGCTCCGCCGGCGAGCGTCAATACCTCGCCCCTCCTCAATACCAGGAGCCGCCCGAAGCGTTTCCCGATTAGCTCCTCGTCCCTCCTCATGGCGTTGACCTCCGAGGATTCCCTTGCTATCCTCCTCCTCGTCTCTGCCGTCCGTTCCTTCTGGAGGCATCCGCAGCTCTGCGTATTGGGATTCTTTCCGCTCAAGGAAGCACCCCGGACCTCGATGATATTGCCGCAGTCGCATTTGCAGCGGTAGAAACGCTCGAGGCCGTAGTGCCTTTCCTCCACCCTGGACAAAGCCAGGATCGAAAGCCGGCCTTTTTTCTGCCCTATTAGTCCCATGTCCTAGTCGTTGAGCCTATACGAGGCGAAGCGTTTGCCGTTGTGCTTCACCATTTCGGTAGTAATGTCGTAGCCCTTGCTCTTGAGGTCTGCGATCCTGGCACCCAGGCGGAAGCAGC
>JAKSJJ010000214.1 GCA_024398335.1 Bacteroidales bacterium
TTCTCCTTTTTTTCTTCTATTACTTTTTCACACATCGCCTTGAAGTCCTCCCACTTGTAATATGGGCCGCTCACGCTCTCAAGAGGAAGGCTGACCTCCTCTCCGTTGAGGGTCACTTTCATAAGTACAGGGTCTTTGTCCTTGGAACTTTTGTAAAAGGCCATGACGATGGTGGCGGCCATAGGCACTTGGAAATTCTGCCACTGCTGGGCTATGTGGTCGGCGTCCACGGGGATCTCGTTCCACCCGTTTGCTCCAATGTAACTAAGAAGTGAGCAGGTCACGCTGTCGTGTCCGAAACGAAGGCGCGCCGCTGGCACTCCCGCCGTTACGGCTTCGTCCGCCGCCTTTATGATAGCCTCAAGAGCGGGTATGTCCCTGGAACTTGTAGGGCCGCTCTCCACGAAATACATGTAATTATCGACCTGCCAAAGCGCCCAGAGGTCCTCGTCGGTGAACACGTCCATAAGGTCCACGCCCGTGTCGCTGTCCTGCATGTTGAGGACGAAGTTGTAAAGGTCCGTGCAGAAAGACATAGGGCTGCGGTTTTCCTTGAGCCATGCCTTGTCAGCGAAAATACGGGAGCAGATGCCGTCAATGTCCACCTTCGCCTTGGTGTATTCTTTAAGCGTGCCTCCCCAAGGGTCGAGTCTTTTGCTGCGTCCCGCCTCCATTTCCGGCTTTTGGTAGTAAGGGTTCTCCGGAGCATGAGGGTTAAGCTCGTCAAGATAGGCTCGGCTCGCGGTCTGGGTGATAGGAAGTTTAGGGTCCATGGCTTTAAGGCCGCCACAGAAGGCGTTCATGCTCATGATGCAGCGCTGGATCATCGTGGACTTGGCGTCGATGTGAGGACGTGCCTTGAACACTGTAGGATAGCTGCGCCATATCTCTTTCGCTATCGTCTCGTGCTGGAGCCATCCAAGTTCCGTGAGGTCTCCTTCGCGGTAGCGGGTCTTCTCATAATGGGCCATGACCCTGTTGAATACATCCTCGCCGTATTGGGTCAGGGCGCCGCTTTCGTGAGCTTTGCTCAGAAGTCCCACGACCTTCTCGTTCTGCTCCTCTTTGTAGAGGTAACGAGCCCCGTGTCTTCCGTAGTGGCTGATGTAGAAGGCTTTATAGCCCTTCGGGGCTTTTGTCAGAGGCTTCCTGTCGTTTCCCTCGGATACGGAGCTGAACTGTTTGCCGACGAAATACACTCCGCCCGCCTTGCCGTGGTCCGCCATGATCTGGTCATGTACGCTCATCTGCTGGGCGAAGGCCTCGCATGGCCTGAGGACTAGCCCGGAGGTGATAATCAGGACTGTCAGTATTGAATATGCTCTTAGTCTCATATTGACACGCGTTTGCACAAAGTTAGAAATCTTTTCCTAGAAGAGGAGAAAAATTCCTACCTTAGTGGGGCCCAAAGTAGAGATTGATATATGTGCGCAGGTGAATTCGGGTCATATATGAAAGCCTTGGCGGAGCTGCTTTTTCCTCGCTTCTGCCCTGTCTGCTCAAAAAAACTGGAGTGGTGGGAAGACCATCTTTGTCTTCCGTGCAGGCTTGACGTGCCCCTTACATATTATTGGAAGACGGACCATAACCCTATGGCAGACCGTCTGAATGAGCGTATTAACCAGGCGATTGAAAGCGGGGACATCCCTGCGGGGGAGAAGTACGCTTTCGCCGCGGCCCTTTATTTTTATAAGGACGACTCAGGGTATCGTAACCTTGTGCGAAGGCTCAAATATGAGGGAGACATCGCCTTAGGGCGTCATGTCAGCGTCTTGATGGCGAAAAAAATACAAGAGGGCGGGCATTTCCGCGACGTTGACATGGTCGTGAGCGTGCCCCTTCATTGGACGAGGCGTTTTTCAAGAGGTTATAATCAGGCCGCGGTCATAGGGGAGACCATAGCGGCGCATCTTGGGGTGCCTTTCGAGGGGGGCGTGCTGAAAAGAGGACGGCGCACCAAGACCCAGACAAAGGTCGCCGTCCAGGACAAGGGCTCGAATGTCAGGGGCGCGTTCGTGACTGGCCGCAGGGCGGCGGATGTCCCGGCTCCGAAACACGTGTTGCTGGTTGACGATACTTTCACCACCGGGGCGACCACCGTGGAGTGCTACAAGGTTCTCCGCTTTTTATGGGGCGGGGCGACAAGAATCAGCGTCATCACCCTGGCATGTGTCGGAAAATGATGAAAAATTTTCGAAAAACTTTAAAAAATTATTGTTTTACGAAAAATAATTATCATATTTGCTACTGTTGAGACTGTAGAATACTCGACATTATTATTATGATAGCAACAAGTTGGGCTGCTTTAAGCCTAGGTATGAAAGTCCTTTGGGCGGTCACTTTATCCGCCTCATTGATTTTTGTCATCCAAAGTGTCATGACCTTCATCGGTCTTGGCTCCGATATGGACTCTGATCTTCCGGACGAGGTCTCTGACGGCTCTTTCGACGCTGACCCGTCGATGAACCTTCTGACCTTCCGCAACCTTGTCAATTTCCTCATAGGATTCGGCTGGTCCGCTATCCTTCTGAAGGACAAGATCAGCTCTATCGCTCTTCTCGCTTTTGTCGCATTGCTCATCGGCGTAGCTCTTGTTGTACTGGTGATGTACCTTTTCAAGTGGCTCTACAGCATGCAGGCGAGCGGCAATATCAACGTCCGCAAGGATGCGTTGGGCTGTCTTGGCAGCGTTTACCTTACGATTCCGGGCGAGCGCTCAGGCGAGGGCAAGGTCCAGATCACGATCAATAACTCCGTCCGTGAATACGGCGCTGTAACTGACGGCGAGGCTCTGCCTACCGGCGCTCAGATCCGCGTCGTGGAGGTCATCTCCGAAAATACTCTTCTCGTTGAAGCACAGAACTCATTAATTATTTAATATTATGC
>JAKSJJ010000215.1 GCA_024398335.1 Bacteroidales bacterium
GTGGAGACACCAGAATTCGAGACAGGGCAGATAATGTACAACGGAAGGCTTTATTCCGATGTCCTGCTCAATATCGACGCATGCAGAAACATACTCGTAGTCAATCTCGGAGGAGTCTGCGTAGATACCCAGACTGACTTTGTCGAGTACGCCATAATAGGCGGCAGAGAATATATTCACCTTCCAGAAGGTAAAAACAAGGCCCATGCGTATTACCAGGTACTGCACAAAGGCGGACTCTGTTTTCTGAAAAGAGTCTACAAGATATATTCGGTTCAAAGCGGAGACCACAACGGAGAGGACATAGGCTATTACGACCCGAAATACAAGCGCCGCATCGGCGATAATGGTCCTGAGGTGGAATGCTTCTTCGCCAGGAAATGCACCTATCACATACTGTCTGATGGAGTATTGAAAAAAATCTCATCCAAAGGCTCGATCCTGAAGATGATAGACAAGAGTAAGCGGGCTCAGGTCAAGAAGATGGCCGCGGAGAAAGGGCTCGACGGCGCGGAGATAAGCCTCGAGCAATACGGCGTCGGAGTCTTGAGATGTATGGAGGAGATCGGCCTATGAGACGTCTTGCCATAATAATGAGCCTTCTGCTACTGAGCCTGATGGCTAACGCCCAGCAGCTTCGTCTTGACATGGTCAGCACTGACTCCCTGGTCAATTTCCTTCGCGCCCAATATGGCGAGAAGATACACTTCGTCGCGGATAAACAGGACAAGACCTTATTCACCCTGAGCGCGGGCAGGAGCGAGTTTCTCAAAGCCGCCTTATCCGAGCTCACGAAAAAAGGCTATACCATCAGCAATTATGATGACGGCCTATACATACTCAGAGGCAAGGGACTGGCCACAGAGCTCCCACTAGGGTATTTCAGCGAGGGTTCTTCTGAAAGTCAAGGTCTGCTTGATTATATCAACGAGTCAAACACTCTGGCGAATTTCCAGAACAAGGTCTATCAGATAGGCGTAAAGACTCCAGGCCAGAAAGAGGGGCGGAAATTCGTGAGCGGATACATAAAGAACGCCGCCACATCGGAACCTGTCATCGGAGCTGTCGTCATGAGCGAGGACAGGAAGAACTACGCTATCAGCGACGCATTCGGCCACTACAGCATAGGTCTGCCGGAAGGAGACAATGTCATCAAGGTCAGCGGATACTCCATGGACGACATGGAACTCAATCTGTTTGTATGTTCGGACGGAGGGCTTGACATTGAGATGAAGGAGAAAGTCGTATCCCTGAAAGGAGCGGTCGTCACAAGCGAATCCCACAACAGCCATAGAGACCCCGCCATGGGCGTCGAGAAGGTGTCTATCAACGTCATAAAGACAATTCCTAGCGCATTCGGAGAGGTAGACATAATCCGCGCCGTGACAGCTCTCGCTGGAGTGAAGACCGTAGGAGAAGGAGCGAGCGGATTCAATGTAAGAGGAGGCTCCGCGGACCAGAACCTCATTCTTTTCAACGAGGGTACTGTCTACAACCCTAGCCACATGTTCGGAATCATATCATCATTCGACTCCGAGATCATCAGCAGCGTACAGCTATACAAGAGTTCCGTCCCAGCGGAATTCGGAGGCAGGATATCTTCGGTGATGGATATCAAGGGACGTCAGGGCAACGCCCAGAAGGTCAGCGGATCGCTCGGGCTTGGACTACTGACCAGCCGTTTCCACATCGAAGGACCGTTTAAGAAAGAGAAGACGACATTCATCCTCAGCGGCAGGACGACTTACTCCAACTGGATAATGAAGCTACTCCCGAAGAGCAGCGGATATTCTGGAGGTAAGGCATCTTTCAGCGATATCAGCGGAGGAATCAGCCATAAATTCAGCGAGAAAAGCAGCATCCAGGCGTTCGCATATTGGTCAAGGGACAGGTTCTCTTTCCAGGGCGACACCGTCTTCCGTTATAATAACATAGACGCCTCCATCAAATACAGGCAGAGTATCGGTCGTAATACAGGGATGACATTATCCGCCACATACGACCGCTATGCCAACAGAATGGACAATTTCGAGAGTGATTTCAACGCCTACACTTACGGCACTATAATACAGCAAGTAAGTGTAAAGGATGATTTCAAGACCATTCTCGGGAAGCACCTCCTGGGATACGGATTCCAGGCGAACTACTATCTGATGAACCCGGGAGACATGACTCCATCCGGCGAGAAATCCCTCATATCGGAAAAACATCTCGCCACGGAAATGGGTATAGAACCAGCCATCTACCTGAGCGACACCTGGACGATCAACGAGAAATTCTCTGTCGATATGGGATTGAGAGGTTCCGGCTTCGCATCCTTTAAGGACAAGAAATTCTTCTGCGGACCTGAAGGACGTATCAGCCTGAAGTACTCCCCTCTCAAGAATCTATCCGTAAAAGCGGGATTCAACAACATGAGGCAGAACATCCACCTCATTTGCAACAACTCCTCAATCTCCCCTATGGACAGCTGGAAGCTTTCCGAAGCCGGCATAAAGCCTCAGACAGGTTGGCAGGCGGCCACAGGAGTCTACTGGACCATTGGTGACACTAACGTAGAGCTCTCTTGGGAAGGATACTACAAGATGATGTACAATTATCTTGATTATCGCAACGGCGCGGTCCTCGTAATGAACGAGAATCTCGTAAATGAGCTCACCCAAGCCAAGGGTAGGGCGTACGGAATAGAGCTTCAGGCGAAACGCGAGGTCGGCAAGATAACAGGTTGGCTTTCATATACCTATGCCAGAACCCAGCTGAAAGACCAGCAGGACCGCGGCATTGAGGCGATAAACGGTGGGAAATGGTACAGCGCCGCTCACGACAAACCACATGAGATCAAGTTCGTAGGAAACTACAAGATAACCCACCGCTTCAGCGTAT
>JAKSJJ010000216.1 GCA_024398335.1 Bacteroidales bacterium
CAGTTACGTTCTCGAGGAGAGCGTTGCGCTTGATAGCACCGTAGATGTCTGGCTCATGCTCCTTAGAGAGGCCGATAACCTTAGCGTAGCAGCCACCCTCGAAGTTGAAGACGCCGTTGTCATCCCAACCATGCTCGTCATCACCGATGAGGCGACGCTTAGGGTCGGTAGAAAGGGTGGTCTTACCGGTTCCTGAAAGACCGAAGAAGATAGCGGTGTTCTCACCGTTCATGTCGCAGTTTGCAGAGCAGTGCATTGAAGCGATGCCCTGGAGTGGAAGGTAGTAGTTCATCATTGAGAACATACCCTTCTTCATCTCACCGCCGTACCAAGTGTTGATGATAACCTGCTCACGTGAGGTTACGTTGAAAGCGACGCAAGTCTCTGAGTTGAGACCGAGCTCTTTGTAGTTCTCGACCTTAGCCTTAGAAGCGTTGTAGATAACGAAGTTAGGCTCGAAAGAAGCAAGCTCCTCAGCGGTAGGCTGGATGAACATGTTCTTTACGAAGTGTGCCTGCCAAGCGACCTCGACGATGAAGCGGACAGCCATACGGGTGTCTTTGTTAGCGCCGCAGAAAGCGTCGACTACATAGAGGTTCTTGTTGCAAAGCTCTTTCTTAGCGATGTCCTTAACGGTTGCCCATACCTCTTCTGACATAGGGTGGTTATCGTTCTTGTAAGCCTCGCTAGTCCACCATACGGTGTCCTTTGAAGTCTCGTCCATGACGATGTATTTGTCCTTAGGAGAACGGCCGGTGTAGATACCTGTCATTACGTTGACAGCGTTGAGCTCGGTGTTCTTTCCTACCTCGAAGCCCTCGAGACCAGCCTTGGTCTCCTCTTCGAAAAGGAACTCGTAAGAAGGGTTGTGCGCGATCACTGTTGAACCGGTGATGCCGTACTGGGTCAAATCAAGATTTGCCATAATTGTTTTTTAAGATATTTTGTTGTTAAACTCTAATTTCTTTAATGCGTCGCGAATGTAGTGATTTTTTCTTACATTTGCATATCAATTTTCTAAGACAATTATGACTTTCCGAAATGCGTATAACCAATGGTCCGCGGATGACGCCAGAGCTGTGTTGAAACAGTACTGGGGCTATGACTCGTTCCGGCTCACGCAGGAGGAAATAGTCATGACCGCCCTGTCCGGACAAGATGTTCTCGCTCTTCTTCCGACTGGAGGAGGAAAGTCTGTGTGCTTCCAGGTTCCGGCCCTGCTCTCCGACGGGCTGACCCTTGTCATCACCCCTCTTATCTCCCTGATGAAAGACCAGGTGAGGAACCTCGAGGACCGCGGCATTCCGGCTATCGCTGTCCATGCGGGAATGAACAGAAGGGAAGTGGACCTGGCCCTGAACAACGCGGCTTACAGCGGGTGTAAATTCTTGTATCTGTCTCCGGAGCGAATATCGACAAAACTGTTCCAAAGCTATCTGGAAGTGATGAATATCAGCTACATAGTAGTTGACGAGGCGCATTGTATCAGTCAGTGGGGATATGATTTCAGGCCGGAATATCTCGCCATAGGAAAACTTCGTGAGAAGCTTGACGCCCCGGTCATCGCTCTCACCGCTACCGCGACAAAAGAGGTGGCGGACGATATAGACCAGCGCTTGAGTCCGGAGCATCCCGAGGCGGGATATCAGGGGTTCCATGTCGTACGGAGCAGCTTCGCCAGGGATAATCTCTCCTACATCGTAAGAAAATGCGAGGATAAGCTCTCTCAGCTGACAAAGGTATGCCAGAGCGTCGCCGGGACGGGAATAGTCTATGTGCGAAGCAGGAAGCGTTGCGAGGAGTTATCGGCGATGCTCATTTCGCAGGGTGTCAGCGCGGATTTCTATCATGCGGGCCTATCCACCGACGAGCGTTCTCGAAAGCAGGAACTTTGGCGTAACGGACAGATTAGGGTCATGGCGTGCACGAACGCCTTTGGAATGGGCATTGACAAGCCGGACGTGAGATTTGTCGTGCATTTTGACCTGCCGGAAAGCCCGGAGGCTTATTTCCAGGAGGCGGGCCGAGGAGGCCGCGACGGGCTGCATAGCTGGGCTGTCCTGCTGTGGTCCGATAATGACATCAAGAGACTTCGCCAGATCGAGCGTTCCGCTTTCCCTGATTTTGAATATCTGGAGAAGATATATCACCTTGTCCACCTGATGTACGACATACCGTATGACGCCGGAGAGGGCCGTCAGCTGCGTTTTGACATGGCGGACTTCTGCCGGAAGTTCAAGCTTGAACCTTCTATGGCCATGCACGCCATACAGTACCTTGACAGGGAAGGGCATTGGACCTTCACGGAGGATGTGATTCTTGATACAAGAGTACAGATAATCGTGGACAGGCAGGCGCTCTACGGAATAGAGCTTCCTGACCCTAGGATGAAGCAGATTCTCGAGAGCCTTATGCGCCGTTATACCGGGCTTTTCTCTTTCCCTGTCCCGATCGACGAGAACAAGTTGGCGGCGGATTGTGACGTTAGCGTTCCGATGCTACGTCAGCTGCTATATAAGACTGCTCTTGAACATATCATAAAGTATATCCCGTGCGATGTCTGCTCGGTTATTTTCCTTAAGCACAGCCATTGGCAGCCAGGTAATGTACATATTGATATTCAGCGACATAGCAAGCTTGTAAATGCTTTTTGCTCTCGTCGTGACGCGATGATAGAATATGTCACTACGGACGAGTGCAGAAGCGTCAATCTGCTAAGATATTTCTCCGAGGAAAACGTGTGCGAATGCGGCCATTGCGATGTCTGCAGGGCTGCGAAAGCGGATCCCCAGGCCGCGAAAAAACGCCTTATCCAATGGGTGAATGACACGAAAAAAGGACGATATTCTCTTAACGATATCCCGTCAGAAAAAATCGCCC
>JAKSJJ010000217.1 GCA_024398335.1 Bacteroidales bacterium
TATCAACCTTATAGACATTGTTCACGACTTCCGGCACAGGCATCTTGGCGATGGCCGCGATAGCGTGGGCGGCCGCCAATTTCATCTCCTCGTTGATACAAGTGGCATGAGTGTCGAGCGCGCCTCTGAAAATATAAGGGAAGCCGATGACATTATTGATCTGGTTAGGATAGTCGGAGCGGCCGGTGCTCATCAGAACGTCCGGACGGCTCTCCATCGCGTCTTCGTAACTGATCTCAGGAACAGGGTTCGCGAGGGCGAAGACTATAGGATCCTTGGCCATAGAGCGGACCATGTCCTGAGTGAGGACGTTGCCCTTCGAGAGTCCGAGGAAGACATCAGCCCCGGCGACGGCCTCCGCCAATGTATGGATGTCTGTCCTTGATGTCGCGAAAGCCCTCTTCTGCTCATTCAAGTCTGTACGATCGACACTGATGACACCCTTTGAGTCGAGCATGACGACATTCTCAGGCTTCACGCCAAGTTTAATATAAAGCTTCGTACAGCTGATAGCCGCGGCGCCCGCACCGTTGACTACGACCTTGATCTCATCGATTTTCTTGCCATTGACCTCGAGGGCGTTCATGAGTCCGGCGCCTGAGATGATAGCCGTACCATGCTGGTCGTCGTGCATGACAGGAATGTCCAATGTCCTCTTGAGCCTTTCCTCTATATAGAAGCACTCTGGAGCCTTGATGTCCTCGAGATTGATGCCTCCAAAGGTCGGAGCTATGCGCTCGACAGCCTCGCAGAACTTCTCCGGATCCTTCTCGTCCACCTCGATGTCAAACACGTCGATACCGCCGTAGATCTTGAAAAGAAGTCCCTTTCCCTCCATGACAGGCTTGCCGCTGAGGGCGCCTATGTCGCCAAGTCCAAGCACGGCCGTACCGTTGCTGATAACGGCCACGAGGTTTCCTTTATCCGTATATCTGTACGCGTCGGAAGGATTCTCCTGGATTTCAAGACATGGATATGCTACGCCTGGAGAATATGCGAGCGAAAGGTCTGTCTGTGTGTGATAAGCCTTTGTCGGCTTTACTTCAATTTTGCCTGGACGATTACCCTCATGGTACTCCAGAGCCTTAAGTTTATCAATAGTCGCCATTTACTTTAAAATATGCGCGAATATACTCATTGTATTTAAATAATTTATATATTTGCGGCATGTTCACAAACAGAGCACATAACCACCGTCATCATCACCATATCGCGAGATAGGGTAAGTCGACTGCGTGGTCACAGGATATGATTAAACGTATGAGGCTTGCCCGTGTGGTAAGCCTCTTTTTTTGAAAATAACACTAATATGTTACGCATAGCATTACAGTCAAAAGGCAGACTCAACGAGCAGAGCCTTGAGCTTCTCGAGAGCATAGGCATCAAGATGGATGACCCTAAGAGAAAATTCCTCACCAAAGCCAAGAACTTCGACATCGAAGGGCTCCTGGTGCGTGATGATGACATCCCTCAGATCGTCTCAAGCGGTACTGCCGCCCTTGGCATCGTGGGACTTAACGAGGTCGCCGAGAGAGAGGCCGAGGTCTATATCGTATGCAAGCTCGGATTCGGAGGATGTCGCATCAGTCTCGCCATTCCAAAGAGCGAGAACTACGAGGGGCTTTCATGGTTCGAAGGCAAGAGAATCGCCACCTCCTACCCTGTCATCCTCGCTAAATTCCTGAAAGAGAACGGCATAAAAGCGAAGATAGAGGTCATCACCGGCTCCGTCGAGATAGCCCCGGCGGCGGGTATCGCCGACGCGATTTTTGATATCGTTTCGTCCGGAAGCACCCTCGTATCAAACGGCCTCAAGGAGGTAGAGCGTGTGTTCGAGTCCGAGGCGGTCCTTATCGCGAACAAGGAAATGAGCGAGGAAGACAAGGAAGTACTTGACGAGATCGTGTTCCGCATCGATTCGTACAAGACCAGCAAGGGCAAGAAATATCTTCTTATGAACCTTCCGGAAAGCGCCCTTGAGGAGGCTATCAAGATTCTTCCCGCGATGCGAAGCCCTACCCTTCTGCCTCTCGCGTCAAAAGGCTGGTACTCCCTCCACTCCGTGGTTGACGAGAGCAGTCTTTGGGACAAGGTACGCGCCCTTAAGGCGATTGGCGCTGAAGGAATCCTGGTTATAGATCTTGACAAGATTATTCTTTAACATGAAGACATACATCAATCCGACTCCTTCATGCTGGGACGCTATCTGCCAAAGAGCGGGAGCTGGCGATCTTAGCATTGAGCAAAGGGTCAAAGAGATAATCCAAAGCGTAAAGGAAGGAGGCGACAAGGCAATTCTTTCACTTACACAAGAAATTGAAGGTATCACACTTAACTCGTTAAGAGTCAGCCAGGAGGAAATCTCCCAGGCATGCGAGCAAGTGAGCCCTGAGGTAAAAGAGGCCATAGAGCAGGCATACGCCAACATCCACGCTTTCCATAGCGCCCAGATGCCTTCAAGAATAGAGCTCGAGACCGCACCCGGCGTAGTGTGCATACAAAAGCCGGTGGCTATCGGAAAGGTCGGATTGTATATCCCTGGAGGTACTGCTCCTCTTTTCTCGACAGTGCTGATGCTCGCGGTTCCGGCCCTTATCGCCGGCTGCCGCCAGAGAGTGCTCTGCACCCCTGCCGGGAAGGACGGAAAAGTCAACCCGACAGTTCTGTACACCGCTTCAAGGTGTGGTATAACTGACATATTCAAAATAGGTGGCGCTCAGGCGATAGCGGCGATGGCCAGCGGAACCGAAAGCGTACCTAGAGTCGATAAGATCTTCGGCCCAGGTAACCGCTTTGTCACTAGCGCCAAGAAACTTGTCAGCAGCACGACAACAGCCATCCACATGCCG
>JAKSJJ010000218.1 GCA_024398335.1 Bacteroidales bacterium
AAGAATCCTGTCGTACAAAGAAGCGTCTATGAGGCTATCGCCTCTAAATCTCCAGTTGAGGTGCCTCATTACGATCTTCCGGATGGCATGGTTAAGATTCCTGCCGCATGGCTTATCGAGCAGTGCGGGTGGAAGGGACGCCGCAGCGGAAACGCCGCTGTTTACGACAAGCAGCCTCTTGTTATCGTGAATGCGACGGGGCAGGCTTTGCCTGAGGAAATCATCTCGCTGGAGTCAAAGATAAGGGTAAGCGTGAGGGAGCGTTTCGGCATTGAGCTGAGCGCTGAGGTTGAACATATTTAATTGATATTACTGGAACTGGTATGAGTTCATTTGTTATAGAAGGAGGCCGCAAGCTTAGCGGTACTATTCGCCCGCAGGGAGCTAAAAACGAGGCGTTGGAGGTTATCAGCGCCGTGTTGTTGACATCTGAGGAGGTGACTATCTGCAATATTCCGGAGATTCTGGACGTTCGGAATCTCATCCTTTTGCTTGAGGGCATGGGTGTGAAGGTCACTCGTCATGAAAAGGGTAAATACACTTTCAAGGCGGACTCTATCGATACCAGTTACATTGAAAGTGATGATTTCGTGCGTAAGTGTGCGTCGCTTCGCGGTTCTGTGATGGTCGTGGGACCTCTTCTGGCTCGTTTCGGTCACGCTTATTTCCCTAAGCCGGGCGGAGACAAGATCGGCCGCCGCAGGGTTGACACTCATATCCAGGGTATGATGAATCTGGGTGCGTCTATGGAGTATGACAACTCCAAGAGCGCATTCTTCCTCCAGGTTCCCCAGGGCAAGTGTCTGGAGGGCAAGTATATGCTTCTGGACGAGGCTTCTGTCACGGGTACGGCCAACATTCTTATGGCTTCTGTGCTCGCGAAGGGCGAGACTACTATTTATAACGCGGCTTGCGAACCTTACCTCCAGCAGTTGAGCAAACTCTTGATTGCTATGGGCGCCAATATCGAGGGTGTAGGTTCTAATATGCTGAAAGTCAAGGGTGTGGAGAGTCTTCATGGGGCTTCGCATGTGATTCTGCCGGATATGATCGAGGTGGGCTCTTTCATCGCTATGGCCGCCCTTACCCAGAGCACCATCACTATCAAGGATGTCTCTTATGAGAACCTTGGAATTATCCCTGACTGTTTCCGTCGCCTGGGTATTAAGCTTGAGCAGAGGGGTGACGATATCTTCGTTCCTGAGCAGGAGAGCTATGTCATCGATTCTTTCCTTGACGGTTCTATCCTGACTCTCGCTGACGCGCCTTGGCCTGGCCTGAGCCCTGACCTTCTTTCTGTGATGCTAGTCGTGGCTACGCAGTGTAAGGGTAGCGTGCTTATCCATCAGAAGATGTTTGAGAGCCGTCTTTTCTTTGTCGACCGTCTTATTGATATGGGTGCGCAGATTATCCTTTGCGACCCTCATAGGGCTGTCGTGATTGGCCATGACCATGCTTTCCGCCTCCGTGCCGGCCGCATGCTTTCTCCTGATATCCGCGCCGGTATCGCCCTTCTGATCGCGGCGATGTCCGCCAGCGGCACAAGCATCATCTCCAACATCGAGCAGATCGACCGCGGTTACGAGGACATCGACATTCGCCTGAACGCCCTCGGCGCCAACATCACCAGGCAGTAGACCCATTGCATATGAAGAAGGTTGTTTTTTTTGTTGTTCTGCTCGCTTTATGCTGCTCGCTTAAGGCGCAGAGTGTATTTACTTGTGTCGAGAAGTATGATAAAAATGATAGGCTGGAGTGGACAAGGAACGTCAAGACGACAGTTACCAAGACCGAATCTGCCATCGTGTTCGCGACCGCCGGGCAGAATCCTGTGACTTACAGGTATTACGATGATGGCAAGAACTATTCGGAACATTACGGCACCTCAGAGAATCTGAAAATTCTCTATGATGATGTCTGGGGCTTTGAGACAGTGTTTCTTGTTGTTCCCGAATCCGTAGCGTTGTCTTATCCGGGTATGAGTACCAAAGACATCCTGGATGCTACGCCAGAGTTTGATCTTACTTCAATTGTATTCCGGGTCACGTCCAAGGCTTCAGACCGTTTCATCATTTCCTCTGAAATGGTTTGGATTGAGTCTGCGGACGGCTCGAGGCTGATCTACTTCAAGGATTAGGCTGTCGGCCAAAATGTGCCCGAACCTATCTTAGATGGTTCGGGCGCTTAAGTTAGCATATCCACGTGGGTGTATGCGTGCTGATACTTGGGTTTCGCGGGTGAGCTTACTGCGTCATGGTCTGGGGGTGGTAAGCGCACTTGGTGTCGTAACTTGCTGGTAATCAAGGGTCTTTTTCGCGGGTGTGCTTACTGCCGTCTGGGTTGAGGGTAGTGAGCACGCTTTGGGAGCGCCAGAGGGGGATTTTACTCCCGTTTGCCACAAAATCCTCCATTCGGGAGCGCTGGACAGTCATTCCGCTCCCGTTTACGACACCCCAGAGGTGTTTTCTGTGTTTTTACGTCTGTTTGCCCGATCTAGGCCCCCGTTCAGAGGTGTTTTCTGTGTATTCACGTCTGTTTGCCCGTTCTGGGCCCGGTTCAGAGGTGTTTTTCGTGTATTCACGTCTGTTTGCTGAGGGGAGAAGCGATTCGGCGGCAGGCGCCCGACCTCATGCTGGTGGGCCTCCTATAATGCCAGGGGCGCTGCCCCTTCACACCCCGCGGCTCCCGGGCTCACGTATTTGCTCCTGCGTCGCAAATACACGCCCTCCGCCGGGCGTCTCGTGACGCCTTCGCTTCGTCCCCCCGCCAGACGCGTCTGGCGGCACCCATTCATGAGGCCATGGGCGGCCACAGCCCCCAGCACAAGGCCGGGCGCCTG
>JAKSJJ010000219.1 GCA_024398335.1 Bacteroidales bacterium
GAGGTCTCATCATAGAAAAGGCGGAAACGGTCGCCCTCCTGAAGACCGAAGAAATCGACCGTCCAGGCATAGATGTCAGACAATTTCACGATGCACTGGGTCGAGGCTCCCGCCTTTTGCATATCCACCCACAACGAGGTGTTAATCGTCACGTCGGCATACTTGGTGACAGTAGTTGTAGGCAAAGAGGCCTTCCAGACAGAGAGTGAATCAAAACAGCGGAAAACCGTACGGTCTACCTTATTGTTTTTATACACGAAATAGTGAAGCGAACGCTCAAGGCTGTCTCCTGAGTAATAGGCCTCATATTCAATACCGCCCCTCATCTTGCGGACATCGAAGATTCCCGTCCCGGCGTTTATCAAAGGATTCAGCTTGGAAGAAGGCAGGCCCAAGCGACCCATCAGCTCAGAAAAAGTGTCGCCATCCCCTATGACCCCGCTCTCCATCAAGAGCGTATCTGTCAGAAAACCAAGAGGATAGATCGTGTCATTCTGCGAGCCGGCCTCATCACCACCGCTTCGGGAACATGAGCACGATGGGAGGAGAAAAGCCATCCACAGGAGCGCGGAAACTCCTAAAATACCGCATATCAATGGTTTATTCATGAGGGCAAAGATAAAAATAAATTCAGGTGGAAAAAAATGTAAAATTTTGTAAGAAAGTGGAAAAATATTTTTACTTTTGCACTCCAAGCGTGAAAGTAATTAGAAGTTTTATGGTCAAATTCATCGGCGAATACAGTGCTAAGGTTGACGACAAGGGTAGATTGATCTTCCCTGCCGCCTTCAAAAGCATTATGCCTGCCGATGAGCCGATGGTCTTCGTCATCAAGAAAGACATCTACGTGGATTGTCTTGAGATGTGGACGGCGGCAGAATGGGAGCGTCAGTCCGAAGGAGTCAAGGCTAAACTGAACTTCTTCAATGCTGCTCACGCCAAATTCTGGAGGGAGTACAGCCGCAACCGCGCGGTTGTGGAGCCAGACCCTAAACTGGGTCGTATCGGCATCCCTAAGAAATTGTTAGAATCTGTCGGCATCACTAAAGAAGTAGTCTTCTGTGGACTTGACCACAAAATTGAAATCTGGGCGAAGGACCGCTATGAGTCCAGCGCTTTGTCAAACGAAGAATACGTCTCTCTTGCCGGTATGCTGTCTGATCTGTAAGATAGGAGGCCCGGCAAATGTCTGAATATCATAACCCTGTATTGTTGGATGAAAGCGTCACCGCCCTTGTCGGTGATGCCTTTTCCGGTATTTATGCCGACGCCACATTCGGCGGAGGCGGCCATTCCCGCGAAATACTTTCACGCTTGACACCTGCGGGAAGGCTGCTGGCATTCGACCGGGACAGTGACGCCCTGATGAACAAGCCGGATGATGACCGGCTTGTTCTCATCCACAACAACTTCCGCTTCATCCACAATTTCGTCCTCGCCGAAGGCTATAAAGACGGAATTGACGGGGTCCTCGCGGACCTAGGCGTGTCCTCACACCAGTTCGACACCGCGGAAAGAGGCTTCTCCTTCCGCTTCGACGCGCCATTGGACATGAGGATGAACACTCAGGCCCCTCTGAGCGCTGCTGACGTAGTCAACAGCTACGAAGAGCAGCAGCTGGAGAAGATACTCCGGCTCTACGGAGAGGTGGACGGCAGCCGCAAGATGGACTCCCTTATCGTAAAGGCAAGGGCGCAGAAGGCCATCGCCACCACAGGCGATCTGGACAAGGCCATCGAGTCCATGCTCCCCTCTTTCGCCTCGCACAAAGTGCTCGCTAAAGTGTACCAGGCCCTGCGCATCGAGGTGAATCAGGAGATGCGCTCTCTGGAGAAATTCCTCAGCGGAGCCACCGCCTCGCTCAAGAGCGGCGGAAGACTGGTCGTGATTACCTACCACTCGCTGGAGGACCGCATGGTCAAGAACTTCATCAAGTCAGGTAACATCGACGGGACAATGGAAAAAGACCTCTACGGACGCGTAAACGCCCCTTTGGAGGCAGTAAACAGGAAGCCTATCCTTCCTAGCGAGGAGGAGATAGCGTCAAACACCAGAGCCCGCAGCGCCAAGCTCAGGGTAGCGGTCAAATTATAAGGAGGTGCGGAAGATATGAGAATTGACTGGAAAAACCTCTGGACTAACATACAGACTCTGGTGGGAGTCACATTAAGGGGAGAACTGCCGCTGGTGCTCAAGTTCGACAAGATTCTGCCGCAGATCCTTATCGTAGCCTGCGTGATGGCCCTGTGCATATTCTTGAATTTCCATTTCGAGAAGACACTGGTGGTAAGAGAGGACAACAAGACTTTGATTAAAGACCTTGAGATACGCCACATGCAGGCCGTATGCGACCTTGCAAAAGCCCAGGAGCAGGCCAGCGTGGACAAGGCCCTCAAGGGACATGGCATTAATATAGGACGTCCGGAAAAACCGGCTCGTATCATAGAATAATAATGGGTAAGAACAACGGCAAATACAAGAACCTGCTCCTCTCGTTGAACGACGACCCTGACGCTGTTGTTAGCGAAATTGAAAAATTCGGAGGACAACCATAAAAATCAAACAGTTACATCCATTCTCGCAAGCCTTACCCCAAGGAATAAGAGAATTGCTAACAGAAATACAGGTACCAGTTAAATAACAGGACCCCATTTCAATCGAATAGGAGGGAAATAATGTAGGTTATTTTCCTCCTTCTTTTATATTCCAGCCTTAGTTGTAACCAAGTATGTTTTCCCTATTGGCCATGTGGTCATTCTAAAGCGTGTCGATAACGCTTTTAAGTTCTTTAACCTTGTCTGGCAACTCTGTTATTTTATAGACGATTGTCT
>JAKSJJ010000022.1 GCA_024398335.1 Bacteroidales bacterium
GAGGCTGAGGAGGAAGAGATGCAGAAGGAGATCCAGAAGCAGATCAAGGAGACCTACGCCAAGATGAATGAGTCCAAGAACAAGAACCAGTTCGGAGCAAAGCACCGTAAGGAGAAGAGAGAGGCCGCCGCGAACAAGATGATGGAGGCTATGGAGCAGCAGGAGATGGACAAGAAGGTATTGAAGGTTACGGAGTTCGTGACCGTCAGCGACCTCGCCACCCTGATGAACAATACTCCTGTGACCAAGGTCATCGCCGCTTGCATGAACCTCGGACTCATGGTGTCTATCAACCAGCGTCTCGACGCTGAGGCTCTTGTCCTTGTCGCCGAGGAGTTCGGTTATGAGGTCGAGTTCGTGACCGCTTCTCTTACAGACGCTATTCAGGAGGCTGAGGATGAGGTAGGAGAGCTCGTATCCCGTCCACCGGTCATCACTGTCATGGGTCACGTCGACCATGGTAAGACTTCGCTTCTTGACTACATACGTAAGTCTAACGTCATCGCCGGTGAGGCCGGAGGTATCACTCAGCACATCGGAGCATATAACGTCAAGCTCGAGGACGGACGTCACATCACCTTCCTCGATACTCCTGGACATGAGGCCTTCACCGCCATGCGTGCCCGTGGAGCGAAGATGACTGACCTCGCTATCATCATCATCGCGGCTGACGACGCTATCATGCCTCAGACAGTCGAGGCTATCAACCACGCTCAGGCCGCAGGCGTACCTATGGTCTTCGCTATCAACAAGATCGATAAACCGGGCGCTAACCCTGAGAAAATCCGTGAGCAGCTCTCGCAGATGAACATTCTCGTCGAGGACTGGGGCGGTAAGTATCAGTGCCAGGAGATTTCAGCTAAGAAGGGTATCAATGTAGATCTCCTTCTTGAGAAGGTGCTCCTCGAGGCTGACCTTCTTGAATTGAAGGCTAACCCTGACCGTAGAGCCACTGGAGCTGTCATCGAGTCATCTTTGGATAAGGGTCGCGGTTATCTCGCCACTATCCTCGTCCAGAACGGAACCATGAGAGTGGGCGACGTGATGCTCAGCGGTTGCTTCACAGGTAAGGTCAAGGCAATGTTCAACGAGCGTGGACAGAAAGTCACAGAGGCCGGTCCTTCAACTCCGGTGTCAGTGCTCGGACTCAACGGCGCTCCTACGGCGGGTGAGACATTCAACGTCATGGCTGACGAGAAGGAAGCCAAGGACATCGCCAACAAGCGTGAGCAGCTTATCCGTATCCAGGGCATCAAGACCCAGAAGCATATGACTCTCGAGGAGATCGGACGTCGTATCGCCATCGGAAACTTCAAGGAGCTCAACTTCATCGTCAAGGGAGACGTGGACGGTTCAATCGAGGCTCTCTCAGACTCTATCATCAAGCTCTCTACAGACGAGGTACGCGTCAACGTGATCCACAAGGCTGTCGGTGCTATCTCAGAGTCTGATATCCTGCTCGCGGCCGCTTCTGACGCGATCATAGTCGGATTCCAGGTACGTCCTTCAGCTAGTGCCCGCAAGCTCGCTGACAAGGAGCAGATCGAGATCCGTCTCTACTCGGTCATCTACGACTGTATCAACGAGATCAAGGATGGTATCGAGGGTATGCTCGCTCCTGAGCAGAAGGAGGAGATCGTCGGTACCGCGGAGATCCAGCAGACCTTCAAGATCAGCAAGGTCGGTACAATTGCCGGATGTCTTGTCAAGGAGGGTAAGATCAACAGGACTAACAAGGTCCGCCTTATCCGTGACGGTATCGTCGTTTACACTGGTGAACTCGGAAGCCTCAAGAGGTTCAAGGACGACGCCAAGGAGGTACTTACCGGTATGGAGTGTGGTCTTAACATCGAGAACTTCAACGACATCAAGGTCGGTGATATAGTCGAGTCTTACACTATCGTTGAGATTAAGAGAACTCTCTAAGACTATTTTACTGAAATAATCATTACAGTGCGTGTGGCTTCGGTCACACGCATTTTTTCGTCTATTCTCTCGCCTAGAATGGCAAGGATACGGGAAGAGTCTTTTTCCGCGAGAATGCGTGCGGATTCCTTTTGAGGAAGGCTGAAATGCTTGTCTGTGAAATAATCGCTGACTTTCTTGCGTCCTTTCATGCCGAAAGGAATAAACCAGTCGCCCTCCTTCCATGGACGGATCTCCCACCGCGAAGGCATATTCTCGGCGTCAACGACGGTTCTTTCCTTTGTAGTCTTAAGGTCTATGCCTTCTGAATAGGGGATAATGTCGTATACGAACTCTGTCTTGACGCTAGCCGCCTCCTCCTTTGAGATAATAAAGCCCGTGCGGGTGCTGGAGAGTCTTTTTCCTTGACAGATGAAATTCTTGCCGGCGAATGTACGAGAGTTGTCTTTAAGGAGCCTTGTCGCGGAACTGATGATCTCTTTATTGAATCCTTGCTGCTCAAGAGCGCGGTAGAGGTGGTATTCCCAGTCTTGGATTTTCAACAGGGCTTCTGAGGAGATTTCTATGCTTGAGTCGTTCTTTTCTGAGATGAAACTGCCCTTTATATTATTATATAGGTTATCGAGCGCGCGTGAGGCCTGGATGAAATGCTCCATGTCGGTTCCGAGCGTACTGATAAAAGAAGGGTTGATTTCTTTTAGAAGAGGAAATACCTGGTTACGGATCTTATTGCGCTTGTATTCGTTTTCCGAGTTGGTGCTGTCCGTGCGGAAAGGGATGTGGTGGATGGTGGCGTAGGCCTCGATGTGTTCTCTATCCACCCCCAGAAGAGGTCGGATGACTCGCAGGGGATAGCCTCCAAAGCATGCGACGCTGTCCGGCGAGATGCCGCAAAGGCCTTTCATGCCTGTGCCTCGCAGAAGGTTCAGAAGTAGAGTCTCGGCGTTGTCGTTGGCGTTATGGGCCACCGCCACGGCGTCATAGCCTTGCTCAGCGCAGATCTTGGCGAAGAAGGTGTAACGCAGTTCCCTCGCCGCCATTTCTATGCTGACGCCTTTTTCTTTTGAGTAAGATAGGGTGTCAAAATCGGCCTTGTGGAAGGGTAGGCCATTCCCTTTTGCCCAGTTTTCGACAAGAGCCTCGTCCTTATCGCAGTCTCCTGGGCGGAGATGAAAGTTACAATGGGCCACGGCGAAGCTGTTCTTTTCTTCCGGACCGCATGATAAAAGACAATGGCTGACACACATATCAGCCATTGTCATAGAGTCGATACCTCCGCTTATAGCAAGGAGAATCTTCATTATTTAGCCTTGCTTGCGATGGTGTAAGTGAAACCGAAGGAGAGGGACTCCTTGAACTGAGCGAGAGGACCTGCTCCCTTGTTAGCCCAACCGGCAGCGCCCCACTTGGCGTTATACTTTTCGTTCTTAGCGCATTTCTTATCGTATGCCTCGGTAGAGAACATCACGAAATCATCGTAGATGAAGTTGGTGGTAACGGTAAGAGCGAAGAACTTGGCGATCTTCCAGTCGATACGGTTGTCCCAGTTGATACGAGGACATGGATGGATCTTGTGGTCCTTGAGGTAATCCTCGAAGAGTACGAGCTGGGTGCTGTAAGCGAATACCTCGTTGATGTTGAACTTGGCGTCAATCTTGAGCTGGGCACCGAACTCGAAACGTGCGCTGCGGAACATGTTGCCTGAGTTATACAGGGCGAGGTTGTCCTCATATGCTTTACGCTCGGTCAGGTCAGAGATAGTTGAAGGGTCAACACCTGGGTCGAAGCCGTAGTACTTTTTCTGCAGACCCATGCCATAGGCTTTTCTGAACTGGGCGTCAGTTACGATAACGTAACCACCTGTGAGAGGTGCGAAGTTGACGCTGATCCATTTGGCAGGAGTCCAGTCAATACCAAGCGCGAGAGTAGTGTACGCAGGTGAGAGGAAGTTTGATACAGGGGTACGAGCCTCTCTCCAAGCCTTGCGGAGATCCTTGCCCTTGAGTGATGACAACTCTGTTCCTGCTCCGAAGAGGTCAGTTACGAGAGCCTCAGAAGGAGTGTTGTAGTTGAAACCCTTGGTGAACTGAGTCTTGAAGTCGTAGTTGGCTGAGAAGTAGAGTTTGTCTTGGACGAGTTTGTAACCCCACTTGCTCTCAAGGTAGATACGGTCCATGTTCTTCTGGAGAAGAGGCTTAGAAGAAGCGTAGAGGAATCCGTAGTCGAGCTGGAGACGGTTGTTCCAGAACATCTCGTCTTTCTTATAGTTGGCGTTGGCGTCAATATAAGCGGCGAGTGAGTAGGTGTTATCTCCACCGGCCGCCCAGTTTACGAGGGCTGTCTGACCGAATGTGAGATTGGTCTTGAGTGAGTTGGTCCAGAAGTCCTTGAAC
This sequence comes from Bacteroidales bacterium, assembly GCA_024398335.1. Classification (GTDB taxonomy): domain Bacteria; phylum Bacteroidota; class Bacteroidia; order Bacteroidales; family UBA932; genus Cryptobacteroides. The sequence continues at coordinate 4,320 of JAKSJJ010000022.1, forward strand.
TTCGGAGCTGCTGGCTCGGCCTCAGGAGCGGCGACGATCTCTTCAGCGGCCTCTACGGACGCCTGCTGTGCCTCGGTGAGCTCCTGCGCGGCAGCTGAAAGGCTCAGAAGAGCTGCTGCCATGATAACGTAAAATTTCTTCATATTGATGATTACTAATAAGATATCGCGAAAATAACTCTTTGTTTAGAAGGCTTGCCTGAGTAGATGTCCACTCCTTCTTCCTCGCAGACATAGCTGTCTACAGGGATACAGCGGATTGTAGCCTTGGTCTCGTCCTTGATCTTCTGCTCGGTCTCGGCGGTGCCGTCCCAGTGGCAGAGGAGGAAACCTCCCTTGGTGATCTCGGTCTTGAATTCCTCCCAGCTGTCGCACTTGCGTACGTTAGCGTCGCGGAAGGACATGGCCTTGGCGTAGATATTCTGCTGGATGTCCTGAAGAAGGGCGTCGATAGTGTCGGCGAGTCCCTCTACGGAAGCGCTCTGCTTGGTAAGGGTGTCGCGGCGGGCGAGCTCTACTGTGCCGTTAGCGAGGTCGCGAGGGCCGATGGCTACACGTACAGGAACTCCCTTGAGCTCCCACTCGGCGAACTTGAAGCCTGGACGAAGGGTGTCGCGGTCATCGACCTTGACGCTGTGGCCCGCGGCCTCGAGCTCTTTCTTTATCTCGTACATCTTGTCAAGAATAGCCTCGTGCTCCTCGGCTGTCTTGAAGATAGGGACCATGACGACCTGGATAGGGGCGAGAGCCGGAGGGAGGACGAGTCCGTTGTCATCTCCGTGAGCCATGATGAGAGCTCCCATAAGGCGGGTGCTGACTCCCCATGAAGTCGCCCACACATACTCCTGCTTTCCTTCCTTGTTGGTGTACTGGACGTCGAAGGATTTCGCGAAGTTCTGGCCGAGGAAGTGTGATGTACCTGCCTGGAGGGCTTTTCCGTCCTGCATCATTGCCTCGATGGTGAGGGTGTCGAGCGCTCCGGCGAATCTCTCGTTAGGGCTTTTATGACCGACCACTACAGGGAGAGCCATGGTGTTACGTGCGAAGTCGGCGTAAACCTGGACCATCTCGTATGCCTTAGCGGAAGCCTCCTCTGAAGTGGCGTGGGCGGTGTGTCCCTCCTGCCAGAGGAATTCGGCTGTACGGAGGAAAAGGCGGGTACGCATTTCCCAACGTACGACGTTACACCACTGGTTACAGAGAATAGGGAGGTCTCTCCAGGATGTGATCCAGTTTTTGTATGTACTCCAGATGATGGTCTCTGATGTAGGTCTTACGATGAGCTCTTCCTCGAGTTTCGCCTCAGGATCGACGACGACGCCTTTGCCGTTAGGATCGTTCATGAGCCTGTGGTGGGTCACGACGGCGCATTCCTTGGCGAATCCTGCTACATGCTCGGCTTCGCGGCTGAAGAATGACTTAGGGATGAAAAGAGGGAAGTACGCGTTCTGGACGCCGCTTTTCTTGAATTTGGCGTCGAGCACTGACTGCATCTTCTCCCAGATGGCGTAGCCGTATGGCTTGATGACCATACATCCTCTGACCGCCGACTGCTCAGCGAGGTCCGCCTTTACTACAAGGTCATTATACCACTGAGAGTAGTTTTCTGCCCTGTTTGTTACTTCTTTTGCCATTATTTTTGATTTTTTTTATGATTATTTCTAAATTGCCGGGGTTACCGCGCCATTTTTGCAGACGTATACTTCGGCGTATGCTACAAAAAGACGTGCGAAGGTACAAAATTTTTACAAAAAAAGGAGGAACCGACATGAATAAAATGTTATACATTTTGATTTCCGCTCTGCTGCTTTCAGCCGGGTCGTTTTCTTACGCTCAGGGCTCCTACAATCCACGCTTCCAGGATGGACTTTACAACAGGACGACAAAGGCCGAGAGGGAAGCGGCGAAAAAGGCGAAAGCCCAGACAGATTCACTCATCGCCAAGACCAAACGCCTTGATATAGTCTCCACTCCAAAGACTGTGGAACCGCTCTCGTTCAAGTCGGATCCATACGACGGGGTCATAAGTTGGTATGATCCTTTTTATGGCTCGTTCTATAATCCTTATCGCTACGGTTATTATGGGTGTTACAATCCTTACTGGTATGGCGGCTGGTATCCTCCTTACGCATATTATCATGGATTCTATCACTGGTATGACCCTTATTGGTATGGTCCGTACTACGGATTTTATGATCCGTTCTATGACCCTTATTTCGGATATAACGGCTGGTGGGGACCATGCTATGGACCATACTACGGCTATGTCTATAACGGCTGGTATGACCCTTGGTACATAGACCATCGCTTCCACGGCCATTGCTATGACCCATACTACGGCGGCGCTCACTACGGCTGGTTCTCTGACTATTACTGGAATGGAGGCGGCAACAGAAGGGATATCGTCTATACTCCTCGTACCTCCACCGGAGCGTCTTTGTCGCATAGCGGCTCAGCTCCTCGCTCTTCTTACGCTTCGCCTTTGGGAAGGACTCAGTCTTCGCTTGTAGCGAGCGGCTCGAGGGCCTCCGTGACTAGAACAGGCGCTTCCGTGACAAGAACCGGAGCGTCGGTGGCCAGGACCGGCGTCTCAAGGACCAGCGCCTCGAATGTCAGCTCTTCAAGACCTAGCGCTACGACCGTCCAGGGAAGAACGGTGGCGACTTCATCTACCCGTCCTTCAGCCTCCGGGGCCTCAACTACATCAACGCGACCTTCAGAGGTGACAAGCGGATCTACGAGAATGGCTATAACAAGCCGTCCTGTAGCGACAACCTCGAATGCCCGCCCTGTCACCACGACTACCACCAGGACCGCCTCGTCAGGCACCTCTTCTACAAGGACTTACGGATCCTCGTCATCGAGCGATTCCGGATCGTCAAGGTCTTACTCCGGATATTCTTCGTCTAGTTCGACAAGGACATATACCGGTTCTTCTTCATCGGGTTCGTCAAGAAGTTATTCGGGCTCGAGCTATAGCGGCGGCGGGTCAAGCTATTCTGGCGGCGGCTCTACCCGCAGCGGCTCGTCAAGTTCATCGACTCGTAGGTAAAACAGTAAAAATCAAACGATTATGTTTAAGAAATATATAGCGGCGGCTTTTGCCATCGCGGTCAGTGTCGCGGCTTCGGCTCAGAACATGTTCGATGTGATCTCGCTGGGTACTAATGAATATACCGGTACGGCGAGGACAATGGCTATGGGAAACGCCTTTACGGCTCTTGGCAGTGATATAGGTTCCATAACCTTAAACCCTGCCGCTTCCGCGGTGGCGAGATACTCTCAGATAACTGTGACTCCGGGTGTCAGCATATCGGTTGTGGACGCGATGGGTACGACTCTGGACGGGGCGAGCTCTCCGTTCTGCTTCGATCAGAGAAGCGTGGCCCGTAAGTCAAGATTCGCTCTTCCGAACATAGGAACGACCATCAATTTTGACGTGAATTCAGGCGTTCTTCATAACGTTACCGTAGGCTTCATGCTGAATTCTTCAAAGGATTTCAACGAGCAGCTCGTAGCTTCGGGAGCCCATTACGGAACATCCCTGGCAGGAAGCATCGCTGCCGCGGCGGGAGGCGTGAAATTCTCTGAGTACAACGACGATGATTCTTATCGTAAGTATCCTTGGCTCAATGTGTTGGGCTATCGCTCAGGTATGATAAGCAACATCTCGGACAATGACTCCGAGTATGTCGGCGTGACGGAAAAATATACCAAGAAGGGCGAGGGCTCATACGATTTCTACGTGGCCGGTCCTTTGAATCAGACATACGGCCGTCGTAAGAGCGGGTCTAAGTATGACACTGCTCTGAACGTGGGTTTCAATATCGCGGATTGGTTCTTCCTCGGAGCGAATCTCTCGTTCAGCTACTTTAATTACAGCATGAGCGAATTCCTGACCGAGACTCCGGTGGATATGAACGATTTCGACATTGACTTCGGTACATCAGGAAAGACTTATTTCAAGGATCTGAAGTACTCTTACTCATACAGAGCCAGGGCGAGCGCCTTGGGTGGAAAGTTCGGCTTTATCATGACGCCAGGCCAGGTAGTGCGCTTCGGAGCGGCTATCCAGACTCCTTCTGTATATACCATAGCGGAGAAGTGGGGATCTTCTGCCGAGACCCATTTCAAAGACGTGAAATTTGACGCCGAGGCTTCATCTCCGGACGGAGAGTACAGCTACCAGATGCTGACTCCTCTGCGTTTCAATACCGGACTCGCTTTCAATGTGGCGGGAAGAGCTATCTTGAGCGTGGATTACGAGCTTTGTGACTTCCGTACGGCACGCCTTCGCGACGAGTCGGACTCCGAGGTTTTCAAGGACGCGAACGCTGAGATCAGAGAGTCCCTCGCGATGGTTCATGACCTTCGCGCCGGTGTCGAGGTCAAGCCTATCCCTCAGCTCGCGCTCAGGGCGGGATATAACCTTTCTACCAACCCGGAGAAGGCTGTCCGCGGCAGTGTACCTTTCATGCAGGCTTGCTCTCATGCCGGAAGTTTCGGCATAGGATATGACTCTGGCGGAATGATATTTATAGATGTAGCCGCCAAAGGATTGTTCCGTCCGAAGGAGTACACATATCCTTATAGCGACTACATATTTGACGGCGACGGGAATATCGCTAGCCCTACGCCTGAGATTATGTCTTTCCGGTCTCTCTGGACCGCCGCGCTGACTCTTGGATTCAGGTTCTAACGGTTGACGGCGCGGACGCTCCTTCCGCCGTATCTGTATCCGTAGTCGCTGACATTCGGAGTGTTGTACTCCTTGTGGTAGCTGAAGAATTTCGCGTACATATAGATGGTTCCGGAAGCGTTCACGTCAGCGGTCCAATAGGCGCACTGAATCCCTTTTGTGCTATTGCCGCTGTCTGAGTAGCTGCCGCCAGCGGGGAGGAAGATGCAGTTGCCGGTCTTCTTTGATTTGACCTTGCATCCGGTGGTCTTGTCCAGCGTGATCAATGTGAACTCGCAGTCTTTAATGAGCTCATTCCACTCATCAGCGGTAGGTGTGTGCCATCCTTCGCCCATTTTCGCATACGCCGCGTCATCACTGTTTGCCAAAGATCTGTTACTATCGCCAGGCTTATACTTGGTAATCTGCCCTGAGGAGTAATAATCGTACTTCTCCCATGTGAAATTGCTCTTCAGGGATGTGAGGCCCCACATGAAATAGTCGCCGTAACCTACCACCGAGGAGGTGCCGACATTGACAGATGCCCACTTGACACTCAGACCCATATTGACCGCGAGGCTTGGATTGACTGTCTTTGTGCCTGAATAAACGGTCTGTCCTGCTTTGTTTGTGGCATATGAACGGACGAAGTGCTGGGTATATCCCGATTTCAACTCGGTGACTGCGCATGCCTCAGGATATTTTGTTCCGGTACTGAGGGTAGGGGATGATTCGCTCGTGCTGTATATCAGTCCTTTTTCCGCGATGTCCTTGCCTTCCCATTCGTACTGAGCGTAGATGGCTGTTGAGCTAGGGAAAACGTCAAACACGACGCACTGCATGTCAGGTTCCGCCGGCATTGTTAACGAGATGACAGGGGAGTAACCTATGCCTTCGGCGTTCTTGGCGTATGCCCTGGCGTAATATGTCTGGTTCGGGGTCAAGCTTGCTATGGTTCCGCCCGAGCCTGTCACCTTCGTCTTGTTACCTCCTGTTTTTTCCAGCTCGCTCTGGCTTGTAGAATACTCCATTCCGTATTCTGAGATTGTGAAACCTCGGTTGTCCCACCTGGATTCGTATCTGGCCCTTGTCTCGGATGTCGGTGTGACGGCGAAAAACGCGCAGACAGGTACTTTCGCCGGGTCAGTGACGAATGTCAGCATGTCGTCAGTGTATGTTCTTTTTCCCTCAGGGGTGGAAATGTACGCTCTCGCGTTGTAGGTCTCGCCTGCGATGAGGTTGTAGAAATTGAACGTGAGTTGTCCGTTCTCGTCAGCTTCGTTCATGCTTTTGCTGGCCATACGCAGATTGCTCTGCTCCTGATCGAGCGGATCGCCATATCTGGACAGAAGAACTCCTACCGTATAATTCTCCGGATTAGAGGCTTTCTTTATAACCACGTTGAAAGAAACGTTCTTGTATTCAATCTCATTGATGGCGAATTCCAAGATCTTTCCGTCGGTAGTATCCTTTTCTTTTTTTATTTTCTCGCATCCCGCCAGGGCGATAAAGCCCATGGCGAAAGCGATGATTTTCAATAGAGTTTTACTCATAGGTTTTGCTGATTATTTGATAATGATGTCGTATGGAAGGCGAGCGTAGGTCTTGACCTCGCCCTTTGTAGCCTCGCGGAAGGCTTTGACTGTGGACTCGAAAGGAGTGCCGGCGAAGACAAAGTCCTTGTCGTCCGATCCTCCCAACATCTCAACCATCTGCTCTACGGTAGAAAGAGGCTTAGGGTAGCTTGCTATCTGGCAGCTTTCTGCTCCGACAAGGCTCTTAGCGTACTCGATCGCGTCCTGAAGGGTTCCGATCTGGTCGACAAGACCAATCTCGAGAGCATCGTTTCCTGCCCATACGCGGCCCTGGGCGATCTCATCTACATAGTCTTTCTCAAGGCCTCGTCCCTGTGCTACCAAGGAAGTGAACCTGTCATAGATGTCCTCGACTGAAGCCTGCATGTAGTCAAGCTCGGCGGCGTCCAAAGGTCTCATCAGAGAGTACATGTCGCCATGCTTGTTAGATGTTATGTTCACGATATTCACGTGGGCGAGGTTCTTCGCTGTCTTGCTGAAATCAGGAATCATGCTGAATACTCCGATAGATCCGGTGAGGGTGGTCTCGTCACAGAAGATCTTGTCGCAACCGTTTGAAATCCAGTATCCTCCGGAAGCCGCGTAGTTGGCGTAAGAGGCTACGACAGGCTTATCTTTCATCATGAGGGCGATCTCGTTCTGGATCTTCTCGGAAGCTACGACGCTTCCTCCAGGAGAGTTGACTCTGAATACTACGGCCTTGACGGTGCTGTCCGCGCGTACCTTAGCTATGATAGAGGCGAAGCGGTCGCCAGTGACCTCTCTTTTCTCCTTGCCGTCAAGAATCTGTCCGTCGGCGTAGATGACAGCGATCTTATCCTTGGCTCTGTAGTTAGGGGTGACCTTTGAAGTCACATAGTCAGCGAACGGGATCTGGCTGACCTGCTTGATGCTCTTGGCGTCGTAAAGAGTGCAGAGCTGCTGCTCAAGCTCTTCTTTAGTATAAAGAGCGTCAACGAGTGAAGCCGCGAGGAAATCTGCCGGGCAGTTGAGCTTGAGGTCGTCAATGAGTGAGTTGAACTGCTCTACGCTAAGGCCTCTGGACTCTGCCATGGTCTTCGCCATGCTCTTCCATACGCTGCCGATGAACGCCTCGTACTGAAGACGGTTCTCAGGGCTGATCTCGCTCTTGATATACATCTCTCCGGCTGATTTGAATTTGCCGTGGCGGATGAGTTGTACGTTGACGCCGACCTTGTCAAGAAGGTCTTTAAGGAACACCAGCTGGCTGGAAAGACCGACCATGGTGTTCATTCCGCCATGGTATGAGCCCATGTATATCTTGTCTGAGACAGAGGCTAGATAGTAGCTTCCGTTGCCTGGGTTCTCGATGTATGAGATGACCGGCTTGCCGCTCGCGCGGAATTTCTCAAGGGCGATGCGGAATTCTTCCATCTGCGCCATTCCGCCGCTGACGGCGTCAGGGGTCATGTATATGAACTTCACGCCTGGGTCCTCTGCTGCCGCCTCAAGAGCCTTCACGGCGTCATAAATACCGATGGTTGACTTCTGCTCAGGACCGTTCATGCTCATTGAAGCGAACGGGTTGTCTTCTAAGGTCTGCTCCGCTATCTGGACCTTTGACATGTCGATGCGGAGTATTCCTGTCGTAGGGACGCTTGATGAGGCTGAACCTACGGCCGCGAACATGGCCAGCACGATGAGCGCGAGGATAGAACTGATTACGCTGAGTATCAGGCTACCTACGATTACCGCCAAAACGGTTTTCCAAAAACTTTTCATTTCTTCTTATATGTTTAGATTATACCGCGAAATTAAAAATCTTTTTAGTCATTTCATCAATTTGATGTTGTGCTTTTAGATTTTTTTTGTCTACCTTTGCCCGTTAAGGACGTTTTAGAAAATATTTTTAGTCTAAGCGATATGAAAAAGTTTTATCTATGCTACGAGGCTCCCTCTTTTGACACCATCGAGGTGGAGTCTCTTGATGTGTTGTGCCAGAGTTCTGGCGGAGCAGGTAATGAAAGTTACACAGATGGTAACTGGGAATGGGATAACTAAAAGGAGGACCTGAAAATGAGAAAGATCACAAAATTCGCGTCAGCCCTTCTTTTTACCGCGGCTGCCTTACTCTCTTGTCAGAAAGAGAATCTCTCTGAGGTGTCAGCTTTTGACGCCCCTACTTCGTTCACCGCTTCATTCGAGAGCACAAAGATCACAATCGATGGCTTCAAGCCTGTGTTTGAGGTCGGAGACGTCCTCAACGTGACCGCGAACAACAACGCCACCGCTTCTTTCGAGGTGACTGAGGTCTCCGCTTCAGGCGAGGCTACTCTCAAGATAAAGGGCAGCTGGTCCGCGGAACCTGTCGCTCCTTTCTTCGTGTACAACGGAACTCCTGCCATGGCTTTCCCATCATCTAACATGATGGCTTTCAATGCTCCTAACAATGTCCTTAGCGCGGAGCCGAACAGCCTTAACCTCTCGACAGTAGTAGCCAAGACAGACGATTTGAGCAATGTCATGTTGCTTAACGCCTCATGCCTTTTGAAGATTACCGTTCCTGAGGGCGTGAAGGCTCTCAAGATCGCTCCGGGCTCCGGCAGCATCACTTCAATGGCCTCGCTTAATTTCACCAGCACTCTCGTTATCGGCGCTATGAGCACCACTCCTACACAGGTGGCGTTCACCGGAAATAACGGAGCCGGCCTCACCGCGGGTACATACTACGTTCCTCTCTTCCCTCAGACTTTCAATGGCGGCGTAAGAGTCGGCGTAAGCACTGACGGAACAGAGTATCAGTGGAAAGAAAAGGCAGGAAACTTTATTTTCCAGCGCAACAGAATCTACGATATGGGTAATATCGCTGACTGGTTCGCTCCGGAGCCTAAGTTCGTCCTTGAGGACCTCATCGGTACTTATGTAGGTGATGTCAAGATAGGAAATGAGAGTAACGGCACGTTCCAGGGTAACAGCCTCGCAGGTGTCGAGACTGCCGTAGCGGCTTCAGATAACGCCTCTAAGGGTAATGTCAAGTTCACCAAGTTCGTGGGCTACGATAACGCGTTCTATGCTAACTTCGACCTTGTCGTAGGAACCGTCACCATCCCGGCAGGTGAGACTGTCAAATATGACGCTGCCCTCTCCGTAACTTTGGCATCTGCTCTGGAGCTCTCGCTCGACGAGGAGACTAAGACTAAGCTCAGCCTCTCCGCTCATACTGTTCTCGGTCCTCATCCGGCACTTGGGGCATATGGATTCAATGTCGCTGTCGATCCATTTGTATTTGTCAAGAATGTGACTCCTGCGGGTCCTACAGTCGCGGACTTTGTAGGAAAATACAGGGGTGGTTTGAAGGAACAGACATATATGAACGGTTCTCCTATGGGACCAGCACAGGACAGGACCGCGGAAAGCGCTCATCAGGACTTCGAGTTCATAGCTGGGGACAACGGCTCGAACAACGTTGTCATGACCATGTATTTCGGAAACGCATGTAACGTACCTGGTTTCTTCGACGTCGAGACTCTCGAAGCTACTTTCGCGGCAGGTGCCGCCCTCAGCTTCATCCAGGGCGACGGAACAACAAGTACTCCGCTTGTTCTCAAACTCTCTGATGACCTCAAGACCCTTGCTCAGGTAGGAACAATGTCGGGTAACGCCAATCCTCCATTCCCGTTCGCTTATGAGGTCAGCGAAATCTTCCTTACAAAACAGGGTGGAGCAGCTGCTTCATTCCAGCTGTCTGACGTGGCTAAATATGGTTGGGCTGTAACATACAAGGTAAACGGAGAGGCTAAGGCTGAAACTTCCGGAAGCAATACCACATTCAGCGTTCAGTCAGACGCCGCTATAGCAGCGACAGGATGTAACCTGTACATCGGTTACTTCATGTGCGGATACAACACTGGTTATGCGAACTTTGATGTCGCCACCGGTACCCTGACAATCCCTCAGGCGAATAATGAAAAGGCACTCTACTTCCCGGCTATCGATTGGAACGCAAAATACTTGGCTTCAGATATCGTGATGAAGATGTCCGATGATAAGATGACCATCGTGGCGACTGGATCGTTCCAGCTGACAGACGGAACCACCATCACGGATTACACGCTCACAAGGCAGTAAAATCCTGAAATACTCTAATGAAGGCCCTGGACCAATTCGGATTCCGGGGCCTTTTTTATTAATTTATTAATAAATTTTCCTAATTTTGTGGTTTATTGTGTAATTCTATGGTTATGAGAAAATCATTGACTCTGATCGCTTTCCTGGCGGCCGCCGTTCTTGCCGCTGTTTCATGTAAACCTGAGGTTAAACCGGGTGATAATACAGATACTCCTACGCCTGGTCCTGGACCAGATAAGAAGGTTCCAGCGGAGCAGACTTTCAACGTGAAGGCCGGGGATTCGGTCACGCTTGAGTTCGAAAGTTATGCGGCATGGACCGCCAAGTCTGATGTGGAGTGGATAAGTGTCACTCCGGATAGCGGAGAAGC
>JAKSJJ010000220.1 GCA_024398335.1 Bacteroidales bacterium
GCGATCTGGAGCTTTCCTCGGCCGAAATCCATAGAATCCGATGAGGCGTTATGCTTGAGCAGGTCCTCGATCTCTCCGGAAGCGATCTTCTCAGGGTAGAAGAGAAGGTCTATACCCATCTCCGTGAAGAGGAACTTATTCTCGTACGAGAGATATTCCTCGTTGTTGATACGGGCCGTGACCTTGCGGCTTCCCATTTTCTTTGCGAGGATGGCACTGATGATGTTGACGTCCTGGGAGTCTGAAGGGTTTACAGCGATGAACAGATCGGCCTTGTCCGCGCCTGCCTTGCGCAGCACCTCGATCGAGGACGACTTGCCCTGCACGGATATGATGTCCGTGGTCTCGGCGAGCTGACGCAGTCTTTCCGCGTTGTTCTCGATGACTGTTATGTCGTTGGACTCATTACTGAGCATCTTTGCCAGGTGGGATCCCACCTCTCCGGCTCCTGCTATGATAATTTTCATAATCGCTTATGATGTTTTTCTGTTTTATCTCTCGGTGTAATCCCTGAGCCATTCAAATACTTTAGCGCCTCTCAGGACAGCGTTGGGGATCATCCATACGGGGAGAATTCCTCTTAGCTGGACCATCTCTGAACGGCTCTGCGTTATGTCCACGTCCAGCATGGTACGGGCTATCGCTCCTCTTTTCTGTATCTCTTTCTGGAGGAAAAGCCGGGTCTCGTTAGCGTCAAAGCCTCTTGCCAGGGCCTTGTAGTCCTTGTGGGCGTTGAGGACGGCCTTGAAATAGTCCCATTTGAAGCTGATAAGATAAACCGCGGCGGAGGCTCCGTCAAGTACCATCCGGACGAAAATGCGCCATTTGGCTCGGCTGATGCCAAGGTCTGCGCACTCCTCGACGATGTCTTTGAGAAGGTCTTCTTCGAGCTCGTCCGCCGCCTGATGGCAGCACATTACGTCGTCGTTGAATCTTGCCCCGGGGTCTGCCACGATGGATAGCATTCCATATAAGGACTTGAGCGCTAAGGTCTTAGGCAGGTTTTTACGGAGCATCAGAAGGTTGTTGCGGTAGTTAAGGTACAGTTTGCGAGGGGACCCTTGAGGGAGTGTGCCGCCGCCTACATGATAGACTACGGAGCGTGGCACGACGCAAACGCTGTGTCCTTTAAGAGCGGCTCTCCAGCAGAAGTCTATCTCTTCCATATGAGCGAAGAATGACTCATCAAGGCCGGCGTTATTCTTCCACAGGCTCGAGCGGGTAAGAAGACATGCTCCAGTCGCCCACATGACCTGTTGAGGCGTGTCGTATTGTCCGAGGTCTTTTTCTACTCGTCCCATGACCCTGCCTCGACAAAGAGGGTAGCCGTATTTATCCAGAAATCCCCCAGCGGCTCCCGCATACTCAAATGACGTTTTATCCTGGTAGCCCAGAAGTTTCGGGGCGCATGCTCCGCACTCGGGGTGCATCTCCATCCACTCGACAAGAGGGTAGAGCCAGTCCTTTCCTACTTCTATGTCGCTGTTAATCAATACGAAAAACTCGGGGTCGTAGTCTTGGGAAAGTATCTTGAACGCTCTGTTATAACCTCCTGTGAAACCGTAATTCTTGTCAAGGACAATCAGCTTGACATCCGGGAAATTCTCTTGGAGGAATCGTACGGAACCGTCGGTTGAGGCGTTGTCCGCCACTACGACCTCGGCCCTGTCCTCGTCCTGTAAGGATTCGACAAGACCAGGAAGGAATTTCTCGAGGAAATTCTTACCATTCCAATTGAGTATGACAACCGCGGTACGCATAACTCGCAAATGTATGAAATTTTGGCCTATATTCCGAGCATTTTCAGCACCAGGGGAGCGAAAAGAGCTGTAAGTACACCGTTGAGAATCAATCCAAGGGAAGCGTAGGTGCCCCAGAGCTCGCCTTTTTCCATGGCGCGGGAAGTGCCGACGGCGTGGGAGGCTGCGCCCATGCTAAGTCCTTGTGAGTAAGGGTTTTTCACGTGCCAGACTTCGAGGATTTTAAACCCGAGCACAGCGCCGAATATGCCCACTGTCACGACAATGGCCGCCGTGAGGGAAGGTATGCCTCCCGTGGCGCGGCTTATCTCCATGGCTATAGGAGTGGTGACGGATTTTGGGGCGAGGGACACGATGATTTCCCGTGGCGCTCCCATCCATTTCGCTATCAGCACGACGCTTATGATTCCCGTAAGGCAACCTGCGAGCTGGGATAGGAAGATGGGCAGGAATTGTTTCTTTATCTGGCTTAGATGCCTGTACAGCGGCACTCCGAGGGCGACAATCGAAGGTTTGAGCCAGAACTCTATGTAGCTGCCTCCCTTCTGATAGCTTTCGTAGCTTATGCCTGTCAGCTTGAGAAACAGGATTAGGAGCACAATCGTGACCAGGATAGGGTTCAGCACTGTCCACCCCGTCCATTTCTGGAACTGGCGAGCAAGGTAATAGATGCCGAAGGTCAGGGTTATCAGCACTATCTCGTTACTTATCATTTCCATTTTTCTGGCGTTTTTGGATGAATTGATGGGTAAGCCCCGTCACGATAAGTACGAGCACCGTGCTGACGACAGTCGCCACGCAGATAGGGAGGAATTCTTGCTTGATAAGTCCGAAATGTAGCATGAGCGCTACTCCGGGAGGTACGAAGAAAAAGCCAAGGTTGCTGACTAGAAAGTCAGCCATGTCCTTGACCCATTCTTCCTTAAGGATTTTAGCCTGGAGCAGACCGGCAAGCAGGAGCATGCCTATGATACTGCCAGGTATGCTTATCCCCGTCAGGTAAACAATCAGTTCACCGACGGCTAGACATCCGAATATGAT
>JAKSJJ010000221.1 GCA_024398335.1 Bacteroidales bacterium
AAATAAGGTATGTCTACGACGGTCACCCGAATATGTGTATAAAATCGGCCAAAAAACGGCCTGTTTTGGGGTGTTAACCCCAAAACGAGAGCTTTTCAGTTTTTGCCCGGGATCGGACAGATAGGAATGGTTGTCTTAGGTAGCGCCGCCATCGTCATCCGTGAGTCGATGTAGGCCCTTACCCTTTGGTCGTTGTCCGTCTTCTCATAGCCCGGCAAGGTCATCTGTCCGTTCAGATTGAAATGCCCTAGGGCCTCGGTCATCAGGCGGCGCCCGATTCTCAGGCGGACGGCCTCGGCCTCGTCATGGGTAAGCGCGCCCCTGTCCTCAAGGTAGGACAGGATACGAGGGACGTTCACAATAGCGCGCCTAGGCCCGGCCCTTATGAGATAGCCGCACATCCGCCAAGAGTCCCATGCGTTGCGTATGGCCCTGAACGTAGACCGGGACGGCCATGTCTTCTCGTACCACTCGGCCCAGACCTCGTAGGACACTGAAACGGCCTCGGGTGTGGGACAGGAAAGGATGCCGTAGTCCCTCACGAACCGCATCAGATAGGCCTTTATGGGGATGTCCTGAACGTAGCTCATTGGTCAGCCTCGTCAGACCCTAGGGCCGATGTAAGGCTATATATCATGTCCTTGGCCTCTTGCCTCAAGGTTTCCCGATCTGATTCCCTGAGGCCGTCCGCACGGCCCAAGGCCATACGCATGAGGCCGAACCCCGAGGACAGAATATCCCGAACGGCCCGACAATCATACTCTTGGCCCACATCTATGTCACACGCTATACTGTTCAGCCATGAGATAAGACCGGGTATCCCGGCCTTGTCGGACAAGTTGATCATGCTCTCGTCTTGTAGGATCTTCGACAGGCCGAGGGTAAGCGCCGCCACAGGGATGGCATAGTACTTGCCTTTCATCGGTTGGCCTATGAGCTTGAAAAATGGGTCTACCTTGTTGTAACGAATGGATTTGTATTCCCCAAACTCCGCCACTGTTCCGTCATCCCATCTCGGGTAGGCACTCAGATACAATGCGAAAGCCTCAGCCGTCAGGCTAAAGGCCAACTGACGATGAGCGCCAGCCGTCGGACCGAGGCGCGGATCGTCCTTGCCGGGATCCTCGGTGTACTCTTTCAACATCCGCACGAGCATTACTAGAATCTCGTTTTTTGTTCCTTTCATTTCCTCAACTCCTGAGGAAAAACAAGTTTTGGAGAAAGCGCACAAAAAAGAGAAAACATTTCAAGAGGATAGCCTAACGGCCATGCATACTGGATAGTATGTATGGCCTGCTAGAGCCACGGCTATTTGATTCCCCTCGGCCATGCATTTGGGGGGTTCGGGGGGAACAATCAAAAAGGGCCTAAATTTCAAGGAAAATCGGCCTACTGGCCATGTCCTTGTCCCTCTGAGATATTTTCTCTCTTTTGTGCGCTTTCTCCAAATTTCTTTTTTTCCTCCTTGTCGACAGTTTCAAGGAAAGGCGGAGGATCTATCTCTAAATCCACACAGACCGCCAAGCTCAGGCGATGAGCCCTTTTTACTGTCAATTCTGACATACCCTCTGTTGACGTTATAAGGGTTATGTCATCGAATCCCCATGGTATCGATGTGTCTTATAGTCTGCGCATGGGCCATCCGAGGTTATCGCTCTTGCATAGGCATGGTTAAATGCATGAGCTCAGATTGTCGTACTGCGCAAACCACACAGGCCGCAACCCTATCTGGGCTTTTAAGGCGAATTTATGCCCAGATAGAATCCTTGTCCTATCGCCTCGGTTCTCAACAGTTCTGCGCCGCCTTTCCTTGTGTTTTCGTCATGGGGACTCATGCGGCACATCCCGATGTGTAACACCTCTGCCCGGGATCCTCGGCAGATGCCTATGCTCGCTTGTTGATCGCCTGCGGATCGCCTGTTAATCGTCAGCCCTGAGCCGCCCGGGGGGACTGAACTATCCTCGCTAAATCCTCGCCGAGTCCGTCCCCTGTCGCAAAAAAAATTCGTGCTTTGTCCGTGCTTCATCGTAGCTTCAAGCCCTCTGCCGGATCCCGGCCCTTGTGTCGATCCCTTTGCTCGTCCTTTGCTAATCCACGGCTAAAGAGCATCCCGATCTGACGGCCCGAGGGGTTCGGGGGTCTGGGGGTAAGGGGTTTGTCCGTGGCCGTCACAAGGCCACGAGGCCGTCCGCCTATGCCTCGGACTCTTCCGTCCCTGTCGGGCCGTCAGCGGCTTCTATAGAGGCGCTCAGTAGGGCCGAGGCGATGGCATAGGAGTCTATGTCACGCATACGGTCTATATGGTCACGGACGGCCCAATAGCCTATCCCGGTAAGCTCTCTTTTAGCACTCAGGGTCAGTTCTAGAACCTCGTCATCTATCCATTGCTTGAGGCTCAGGACTTGATCGGGGATGCCGAGGCCGTCCGCCCGGTTGCCCTTGATCAACTCACGCATACGCGCGCTGACCTCTTCGGTATGCTCTATCCATTCCGTGACGATCAGGGAGTTTGCCGCCCGGTCTGAGCTGCCGGGAGTGTCGATGTTACGAGGGTCGTTCATGACGATGCGTACAACGTCACCCTCGGACAGGCCCAAGGTCTTGAACTCTGCGTTGAGATTGACCCCTAGAACCTTGTTTATCGTCCTAATCTGCTTGTCCACGGTCAGTTTTTGAACCATGAGGGGTCATTTTTACTCAAAAATAAGGTATTTTCCCCAAAAATAAGGTATGTCTACGACGGTCACCCGAATATGTGTATAAAATCGGCCAAAAA
>JAKSJJ010000222.1 GCA_024398335.1 Bacteroidales bacterium
GGCGGTTTAGGGACTTTCACCCGTTAGAGTACGTTCGTGCTGGACGAACTACAAAGGGGACCACATCATCTGATGCGATCCCCTTTCCTCATTCATCCACTACCCTCTCGAATTCTCTGAAATTGTGATCTAAAGAAGGCCGGAGCGGCCGGAATCAGAAGACATCGTTGTCTCGGGCGTCTTCGATGTCCTCCCAGTCGTAGTGGTCGTAAAGGTCCGCATCTTTTTCGTATGACATGTCCTCGATGTCGCTCTGGCGCATTCGACGCTCTTGGTTTTCTTCCGCAATACTCTTTGTGCTCCAAGGATGACTCCATGGATCATTAGTTCTGCCGCTCTCCCATGAGGAAGAGAGCCAGGAATCATCTTCATCATCGCTATCCCATGAAGAGTAAGTTCTATGAGAGGACCTCGTGCTGGAGCCCGTATATGAGGAGCAATGAGGTCGTGCTCCCTCTGCGATGGATAGCTCTACTCCCAATATGATTCCCGCTGCGATACTAAAGAGGAAGATATCTAAAAACACGATGGTGTCAATCTGCTCTCCTTCGTTACACCATCTGATGTTAAGGCCGATAATCACCAAAAGAAGATACACATGACACGCATATCTTATTATTTTACACCTTTTCTTCCATTTTTCCTCAGTCTCATGATCGGCATTACCCTCTACGAAAATAAAAGTAAACATAATAGCGATTTCGTTTGCTACGGCAATAAAGAAGCCTGAGACAAAAAGCCGCCAGAAGGAATATTCCCAGCCTATGTCCATGGCACAGAGCCAGATAAACGAGATACAGATAGCGTTACAGAATACTGCTAAGATTGAATACGTAAGCGTGGCTTTTGATTTTGCGGTCATGAGTGTCGCGTTTTTATATGTTTCTTAGCCGCGAAGATAAATGTCGTTTGTGCCTAGGTGCTACACAAGTTACATTTTTTCTATTATTTTGTATGATTTTTAACAAATGAGTCAAAAAAATGATGTTTTACCACGATATTGACTGTAAGAAATTCGCAAGGCGGACGTATATACTGATGTAACAAAATTTATAAACACAATGAAATTAAGCATCAGTTCACTTTCTTCCGGCATGCGCTACCTCTCTACCCTGCCGTTGAGTTTTTTGACAAAGACCGGCGACGGTCACACCCCGGCATCTTCTGACGGCCCATCATGGGACGAAGAGAAGACCGATATTCTCGAACGTTCAGAATGGCTCTCCAAGAAGATCCTCGCGGGACCGGACGCATTGCTAGAGGCGATGCCTAAGGAGCTCGGGCCGAACTTCGGCGGAGAATGGGCGATATATTCCTGCTGCATGTACGCGTTCGCTCTCGCCAACATCTCAAAAATCTACCCTGAGCAGAAGCAAGTCTGCATGGAGCGAATCGAGAAGGCGATAGAAATCGTCAAGGACCCGAAACTCAGAGGATACGATACATATTCATGGAAGGAGGATGCGATGAGCGGAATCTGGGGCGAGAAGAGCCATCTCTCGTATTATAGTCTACTCGGCTGGATGATAAGCGAATATAAGCTCGCCGGAGGCCGGAGCGACGCATATGATCAACTCTTTTGCGACTGTTGCGAGGCGCTCAACCGCAGGATGGTCAAGACGCCTGACCACAACATCCCTACTTTCGCCAACGGTGTCATCTTCATCCCGGATATGGTTCCGGCTCTTATCTGCCTGAATAATTTTTCAAAACTCTATGATGACAGGTACGCCTCTACCGTGGAGCATTGGAAGGATTGAATTAAACATTATTGGATTCATTGGGATACAGGCCTTATTTTCTCAAGCAATAAGGCGGGCCGTTCATGCCTTCCTAGGGGCTCATTCTCTGGCTTGACCTGCTCGTACCTGTCGCTTCTTGATGAGGATTTGGCAAGGGAACAGTATGAGGCTCTCAAAAGGCATCTTCTCATCACAAGGAATGTATTCGGCAGACGTATGACCGGAGTACGGGAGTATCTTGACACTCTTCCGCAGCTTAGCTTCGATCCTGATTCGGGTCCGATAGTCCAGGGCCTCAGCGCTTCGGGAACCGCTTTTGTCATAGGAGCGGCGACAAAATTGGGCGACTGGGAACTCAGAAAATCGTTTTTGACCTCGGGAGAAATCGCCGGAAATACTCAGCATGGCCGTGGAGAGCGCCATTATCGCCTGGCGGATCTTGCTCTTGTCGGTGAGGCGGTCGTATTGGCAATGAGGACAAATCGATAAGTACTATGGAAAGAATATGTTATCCGATGTCATTGGCTCCTGGCGGCGATGTCCGTCCAGAGAGCCAGTACATCAGCGTAGGTCATAGCTACAAGAAGGGCCTGTCAGAGACAATAGCGTATTCACATCTGATCGGGGCCGGCATGGACATGCTTCGTGACGATGTCAGCGTGACTATTGACGGAACCCGTTATGAGCCGGATCTTGTCTATATGAACGAATCCAGGGGTATTTATATCGACATAGAGGTTGACGAGCCGTACTCCGCTAAGGGTAAGCCAACGCATTATTGTCGCGAGGACGGAGTGCCTAAGGACGAGAGGCGGAACATGAGCTTCCAAGCTCATGGATGGCATGTACTTCGTTTCACAGAGGAGCAACTGTTCCGTTTTCCCGAGGGATGCGCACGTATGATAGCGCAACTGCTCGTCAGTCTTGGCGAAATGGACGCGATACCCCAGGGTCTTCTACACTCCTCCGAACTCGAACCAGTGCCTCAGTGGACGTACGAAGAATCAAGGCAGATGTGCGCCGCGAGATT
>JAKSJJ010000223.1 GCA_024398335.1 Bacteroidales bacterium
TCCACTGTGAGAATGAAGCCTGCGAATTAGCAAGATACGGCAAACCGGTGATGTGTCTTGTAGCGGCGGCGGAGGTGACTTTCTGGCAGCCAAGAGAAGCGGAGACTGTAATGGTATATGCTTTCCAGTCGCTCACGGATATGGGCTGAGTGAATGCCCTCTCTGAACTTCCGTCAAGAGTATATCTGAATGAATCAGCATTGCTGTTGTCCCAACCGTTCTTGAAGATAATTCCATATTCATCGAAGGCGGTGTTGGCCATTGAATTTGCCTTTGAGATGCTCAGTGTCGCACCCTCGTTACCCTTCGCATAATTATATGTAGTGAAGAACTTAGGAGCGAGATCCGCGGCTGTAGGAGCAGGAATCGTAAGTTTGAGGTTCCTGATCTGGGTGCTTGAGGCCATGGCGAGTGTCTTCTCGGAGGTCTTGGTATAGGTTGAGCCGTCGGTGAAGGTGTAAGTCATCTTAAAGCCTACCATGTCGACAGGGGCTACACAAAGATAATATGTACCTGGCTCGATGACGCCGTTAGAGGCATTGATCGTAACTGAGTTAGCGCTTGCGTTTCCTGACATTGTCAAAGATCCTTCAGAGGTGCAGTTCAAGGTTATCGTGCCCGCGATAGCGGTGTCGCTGGAGAGAGTCACGGAAGTGATATTCTCAGGAACGCTGACCATCACGAGACGGACAAAGTTGGCGAGGTGAGCGCTAGAGGGTCCCTCTTCTTCCTTGATTCCAAATCCGACAGCGATATGGGCGTTCGGGTCGAATCCGTCCTTGACAGCGGTCTGAGTCGTAGGAACGGTGACGGTGGCGCTAAGACCGCCGTTAGACATATTGTATGAAGTTCCATTGCCATAAACCGCGAAGAACTCAGTTGTACCCTCAGGAACTTGTCCCGTGAAAACGCCGTCGGTCTTTCCCTGGCCCATAGCGAAGCTGTTGCTTGTGGTCTGGCCGTTGTAATTAGTGATAACGGAGAGTTTATCCCCTACGCTCCATTTACAAGAGACGCCCTCGAGCGTGGTCTTGGTCTGGGACTCCGTGTTGATAGTGAATTCCTCGTATTTGACTCCTGGAAGGATTTCGGATGTCGACTGCTCGTCTTTTACCTGAGGAACTTCCTGCTTGCCATCTGACATTTTAGAGCAAGCCATGACAGCGCTAAGCGCTAAAAACGTGTAGATTACTTTCTTCATAGTTACTCCTCCTACCATTCTGGTTCAAGATCAGGATCATCGAAATCGTCGATGTCGACGCCGATTTTGGATTCATTTAAGCACATGGAAGACTCAGAAGAGAGCCTTACGACACGGCATACTGGGCGTGCATAGAAACTGGGCATAAATTGCCCTAAACTTTGGTTAAGAATCATCTTTTTATTAAAAATTTGCAAAACGGCGCGAATATACACATTTTTTTCATATAATTGTAGCACACATTTTCGTCGATATGGACAAACTGAAAAAATATACAAACCTTGAAGCCCAGATCAAGGGTATTTTAGAGGGCGAGACGGACGCTGTCGCTAACATGGCGAATGTCGCCGCCCTGATTCATTTTGAATTCGGTTTCTGGTGGACAGGTTTTTATCTTGTTAAAGACGGCATGCTAGTTCTGGGGCCATTCCAGGGCCCGGTGGCATGCACCCGCATACCTTGCGGCAGAGGCGTCTGCGGCACTTCATGGAAGAAGGCGGAGTCTGTAGTCGTTCCGAACGTGCACGATTTCCCTGGACATATCGCCTGCAGCAGCGAGTCTCTCTCTGAGATAGTCGTTCCTCTAAAAAAGGACGGCGAAGTGATAGGTGTTCTGGACATTGACAGCCGTGAGGAGGCCACATTTGACAAGACCGACCGCGAGTGCCTTGAAAGAATCGCCGAGATACTAGTTCAGCACATTTAATATTAAGGAAAAATGAGAAAGTATATTTTGTGTGTGGCGCTTCTCGCCTCGTTAGGCCTCGCCTCTTGCCAGAAAGCCCCGAAGCCCCAGAGCGAAGAAAAACTGATAGATAACGCTATTACCCTCGCCCTGAACGGAAAAAGCGAGTATTCAATTATTTGCCTAGACTCTGATCTCAGCTTTGTGGCATCTTTTTCTAGCCGTATACAGAAATATGTGGATGTCAAGATACCCGTAAAGTATAACACCACTAACCCTTCCGGGAAGGAGATTCTTTTCGGTAAGCTCAGCAGAAGCGAATCCGTCGAGTTATATAAGAGCATGCCGGAGGGCTTTAAGATAAAGGTATGCGGGGAGAAGCTTGTGATAGGTTGGAGCAATGCTGAGGGCCTTCAGAAAGCCTTGGATTGCTTTGAAAACGAGATACTCAAGGACTCTAGATTCACCTCATCCCGCCGCCTTCAGGTCCCTCTAGATTACGAGAGCGGATCTCTTACCCCGGAGCCGGAACCTGAACCAGAACCTGAACCAGAACCGGAGGGCGTCCACAGTATCGCGGAATTGCTTGAAGCAGGGAAAGATTTCTCATTGGAAGCCAAGCAGATAGGACATGTTCCGCCGGTAGGAAACTGCTATGTCGCACAAGGCGCGGCGAGCGACGGAAAGCACGTATTCTTCGTGCTTAGAAACAGCGCCGATACCGAGGCGGTCATACTGAAATATACCCTCTCCCCTTTCAATTTCGTCGGTGTTAGCGAAATCTTTAACGGCGGCCATTGTAACGACCTTACATACAACGACAAGACAAAGAAAATCATTCTAGCCCACGGACAGACCCAGGGTAAGACCCTGACTCCCAT
>JAKSJJ010000224.1 GCA_024398335.1 Bacteroidales bacterium
AAAAATAACTGTCAAATCGCGGGATTTAACGCTGGCTCTCTCGCAAAAACACATCAAGGCATCCGGGGCCGTCGCACACATTCATTTTTCAAGCTTTTTTCTTATCTTCGCGGGGATAACACTAATTAAAATCTAATGGACAACGTACAGAAAAAGTACAGGTACTGGGAGTGGAGAACCCTTATTATCCTGATGTTGGGTTACGCCCTTTTCTATTTCGTAAGAAAGAACTTCAGCATCGCCATGCCGGCTCTTGAAAGCGAGCTTGGATTCTCCAAGACCCAGTTAGGTATCTTCCTGACACTCAACGGAGTAATCTATGGAGTATCGAGGCTTGTGAACGGATTTCTCTCAGACAGAATCAAAAACAAGAAAGGCCTGATGGCCCTTGGCCTGCTTCTTTCAGCGGGAGTAAACATAGCGATCGGTTTCATCCCTGCCGTAAATTCATTCTTCACAGTGCTTGACGGCAACGGAAAGGCCACTATGGGATTCATCTACCTGATGGGGTCGCTCTGGCTCATCAATGGATGGCTCCAGGGTATGGGTTATCCTCCATGCTCTTCGCTCATGGCGCACTGGATCAAACCGTCCGAGCTCGCCACCAAACAGTCGATCTGGAACGCCTCCCACTCTCTGGGAGCAGGAGCCCTTGGATTCATGATCGCCTTTATACTCGGTCAATATACTAACGCCGCATGGCAATGGTGCTTCTGGGTACCAGCGATCCTGGCCATCATGGGTTCAGCGATGATATTCTTCGGTATCAAGAACAACCCTTCAGAAGTCGGACTGCCTTCAGTACATGAGATGGACAGCAAAAAGGCAGAAGTGAAGGTAAACACCGGCGAGAAGATGTCTGAGGAAATCGAGAAAAGAGTCTCTAATCGCTGCCTGAAGGAAATGGTACTCGCGAATCCTGTGATCTGGATCATATCAATCGCGGATTTCTTCGTGTACATTATCCGATTCACTATCCTTGACTGGGGCTCGACCATCCTTGTACAGTTCAAAGGTATGGACACCGCCCTCGCGGCGACTACGATCGGAGTCATGGAAATGGTAGGAGGAATCGCCGGAATGCTTCTCGCGGGATGGATCACTGACCGCTTCTTCAAAGGACGCGCACACCGCACGAGCGCTCTTTTCACGCTCTTCGCGACCATCTGCCTGCTTCTTTTCTGGATCTCCCCTAAGAGCAGCGTCGTTCTGTCAATCGGCCTTATCGTACTGTCAGCCTTCTTCATCTACGGCCCTCAGGCCCTTCTGGGTATCGCATGCACAAACCAGGCGACCAAGTATGGCGCCGCTTCCGCTAACGGTATCTGCGGAGTATTCGCTTACCTCGCCCCTATCGTCTCCGGTGTAGTCTTCGGAGCTATCACTCAGCATACAGGCAGTTGGAACATGGTGTTCCTTCTCTCTATCGCTATGGGATTTGTAGGCACAGCGGTCCTCGCCGCTATCTGGGGCAAACCTGCCGACGGATACGCCCAGGTAGATAAGATCATTGAGGAGGAAAAAGCAAAGGCTGCGGCAGAAAGGAAATAATTCGCCAGAAATATTGCAAGATAAAATATTTTACCTATCTTTGCAGTCCCAAAATACACGGTGCCTGTAGTTCAGTTGGTTAGAGCGTCAGATTGTGGTTCTGAATGTCGTGGGTTCGAGCCCCACCAGGCACCCTTCAAAAAAGCGGTTGAGAATTCAACCGCTTTTTTGTTTCACTTTCCTTCCGAGAAGCTGAAGTATCTGTCATCGGAGACGATGATGTGGTCGAGAAGTTTCTTCCCTAAGTGGACCAGGGCGTCCCGTAGAGTCTCTGTCGAGTTAAGGTCCGCGTTACTCGGAGTCGGGTCTCCGGAGGGGTGGTTATGGAAGAGAATAACCGAATCCGCATTGAGTTCCAGCGCCCTTTTAGCGATTTTAGCGGCATCAATAGGCACCATCCCGTCAATCCCCTTAGTAATCATCTCCAGAGAAAGCACCCTTTTCAACCTGTTAAGAAACATCGCCCAACACTCCTCATGATCCAGTCCCTTCATTCTCGGGACGATAGCGTGGTAAGCCTCCGAAGGATCATAAATCCCCTTACCGTTAAAAGAGTTCACCTCCAAAAGCCAACGCCTGGCAAGCTCAAAACAAGCAAGCAAAGCGGCAGCCTTTTCCTGCCCAATCCCGTTAATCGCGGTCAGAGACTGCGCAGTCTGCCACGAGAGTTTCACTAGAGACCCGCCCGACGCGCCTAGCAGCTCATGAGAAAGCTCTATGGCGTTGCGTCCTCCGGACCCCGTCCTTAATAAAATAGCCAGCAGCTCTGCGCTGCTCAACGCGTCCGCCCCACTTGCGAGAAGACGCTCCCTCGGCCTTTCGGCCTGACACAAATCTTTAATCTTCATAATGCGCAAGTTAAAGCAAAAAAGGCCGTGGAACATAATCCACAGCCTTCTTCAAAGCAAGATTTTTATCTTTCAGACGTCTTTTTATCTTTTTGACGCTTTTTTACTTTTTTAACGTTTCTCCAAAAGGATCACGCAGCTGGAATGGTCGATGTTCTTAAATGCGATCTCGACTCCATTATCCATAAGGAAGCTTCCCGAGAACACGGCCCCTTCCCAGCGCTGAGCCTGACCGTCCACGTTGATTTCAGTGAGTTTATAGCAAGCGCCGCGGTCAAGTCCGTCAAAACGGAAACGAGGAACCATCTGGTTGCGATACTGCTCAAACTTATAAGCGAAGAACACCGCCTGAGCCTTATCCTCAGA
>JAKSJJ010000225.1 GCA_024398335.1 Bacteroidales bacterium
TAATAACATCAGCGTCAAGCGCGGCGAGGGCGGAAAGGGAACAATGACCGTCCGTTTCAGCTCAGACGAGCAGGTAGCGGCGTTCCTCAGCGCTTTGGAAAAAACAGAATTATAAGATTTGAGACGTTTTCTATTCATATCTGTCCTGGTGGCACTTTGCATGTGCGCCCTTCCTCAGAGGCTTTCGGCCCAGTTCAGGCAGGACGCCTTCACTCAGACATATAATGACGAGAACGACTCCACTTATGTCAGCGACACCACAGACAAGCTTTTCTCCTTCAAGGAGTGGGCTGGCGGTATGGCTCATAAGAACAGAATCAAGATTGGAACAATGGCGGCCGCCGCTGCCGTGTTGCCGGGAACAGCCCAGATATACAACAGGGATTACTGGAAACTCGGAATCGTGTACGGCGGAATGGGAACATGCGCGGGACTGGGCGGATACTATCTGCACCAATACAAGAAGACCGATGTTCTCAAATACAAGCAGACAGGTACATGGCTGCTCGCCGGCGCGGGACTCATCTACTGGGGATCTTTGATGGACGGCGTGGTTTGCTACGAATCCGACCGCAAGCCTCTGCCGGGAAGAGCCACGCTGTACTCTATGTTGCTCCCTGGACTCGGACAGGCGTATAACGGAGAGTATTGGAAGATTCCTATTTACCAGGGCGGTATCATAGCCTCCGTCTATTTCCTCACATCAAACGACCTTAACTACAAGAGATTCAAGAGAATCCACAACCAGGCGACCACACCTGGAGTGGAATATACCGGACCTATATCCGCGGATACGGCGAAATATTACAGGGATGTTTACAGACGATACAGAGACTACTCGGCAGTGGCTCTCGCCCTTGTCTATCTTATCCAGGTAATCGACGCCAATGTGTTCGCTTACATGCACGACTTCGAGATGAACGACGACTTGTCGCTCAGATTCGAGCCGACAATCCTCGCTCCTGACAACCAGTTCTGCTACGCTCCTAACGGGCAGATCAACCACGCTGTAGGTTTCAGGCTGGGATTGACGTTTTAATTAAACCACGAAGATTATGAAGAAAACAGGACTTGCAATCATGCTGGCCTCTATGCTGGCAATCATCCCTGCCTTCTCAACATTCGCCCAGAGCACCACAAGGAAGGAAAAAAAGGACTACTCTCTACAGAACGAGAACAGGCTCCTGCGTCAGCAGATAGACTCTCTCCAGAAAGCCCTCGACGAGGCGTTGAGCAATCATGCGGCGGTTTCAGCGAGACTGGAGGCGTCTCATGCCGAGCAGCGTCCACAGGGCGGTCATGGCGCTCCTACCTTCACCCTCGGCGCTGACGCTAAGGACAGCATAAGTCTTTGGGAGGCCCAGGAGCTCATAGCGAAAGAGAAACAGCCTGAGTTCAACCTCGACTCAGTAAGGCTTTCCTCAAGCGTGTCTGACGATATCTACCACGAGCGTCTCAAGGCGATGAATAACATCTTCACTCTGCCATATAACGACATCGTGCGCAACTATATGGTTCTCTATTCCGAGAGGATGAAGACAAGGATGGAGACTATACTCGGACTCTGCAGCTACTACTATCCATATTTCTACGAGACTTTCAACAAATACGGTCTGCCTGAGGAACTGGTGAACATCACCATCATCGAGTCAGCGCTGAACCCTATGGCGATGTCGTATGTAGGAGCAAGGGGTATGTGGCAGTTCATGTACGCGACCGGTAAGGAATATGGTCTGGAGATCAACTCATACATCGACGAGAGATGCGACCCTTACAAGGCGGCGGACGCGGCGGCGAGACTTCTGCGCAACTCTTATAAGACGTTCGGCGACTGGGCACTTGTCATCTCCGCATATAACTGCGGTCCAGGAAACGTCGATAGGGCCATCATGAGAGCCGGCGGCAAGAGAGATTACTGGAGCATTTATCCATATCTTCCAACCGAGACAAGAGGCTACGCTCCAGCGTTTGTAGGAGCTCTTTACGCCGTCACATATTATAAGGAGCACGGCATCAAGCCGAAGCCTGCGGCTCTTCCTGAGAAGGTCGATACTTTCCAGGTCAAGAAAAAGCTCCATTTCCAGCAGATTAACAGCCTCGTGGGAGTACCTATCAGTGAACTGCGTAATCTCAACCCTCAGTACGTGCACGACATCATTCCTGGTGGAAAGACATATATCCTCAGAATCCCGGCTCAATACACAGAATCCTTCATTGAGCATGAAGACTCCGTCTATGTCCACATGGCCGATTCTCTCTTCAACCCGACTATAGTCAAGAAGATAGAGGCTGCGGGCAACGGCGCTAAGGGAAGCGGCGGAGGAAGAGTTTCATACAAGGTCAAGAGCGGAGATACTCTGGGCAAGATTGCTTCAAAGTACCATGTCAGCGTTGACCAGATAAAGAAGTGGAACGGTCTTAAGAGCACAAATATCCGAGTGGGACAGACTCTCTACATTTACGGAAGCGGCGGTTCTTCATACAGTTCGTCGTCATCTAGCAGTTCGAGCAAGACAACAAGTTCCAGCTCATCAAGCAGTTCGTCCGGATCATATACCTATTATACAGTGAAGTCTGGAGACACCCTCTACTCTATCTCACAGAAGTATGCCAGGGTTTCGGTCGCTGACATACAGAAAGCGAACGGCATAGGTACCAATATCAAGCCTGGTCAGAAGCTTAAGATTCCGAATAAATAGGTCTAACCACATCAAGGTCGAAAACAGTCTGTAGACGAAAAGTCAACGA
>JAKSJJ010000226.1 GCA_024398335.1 Bacteroidales bacterium
TGACGCCGCCGCCATGCTCCAGAAAGAGACTCAGAACACCGCTCTCGTAGCGGCTATCGAGTCCGCAGGCAAGCCTCAGCTCATCCTGATGTACTCCGCTGACCTCGTAGCCTCAGGCAAGAACGCGGGTAAGGACATCCGCGACGCGGCCAAATTCATCCTCGGAGGCGGTGGCGGACAGCCAGGCCTCGCTACAGCCGGCGGAAAGGACTGCACAGGTCTCGAGAACGCCCTGAACGCTCTTATCGAAGCCGCCGTCAAATAAATTGGATAACACGTGAAGAAGCTTGACAGATTCATACTCAGGGCTTTCCTCGGTCCTTTTGTCGCGATTCTCCTTGTCGTGACCTTCATCCTGATGATGCAGTTCCTTTGGCTGTACATCGATGAGTTGGTCGGCAAGGGTCTTGGCCTCAAAGTGATCCTGGAATTCCTCGGATGGGGCTGCGCGACTCTTTTGCCGCTCGCCCTTCCTCTGTCATCGCTTCTCGCCTCGATGATGACAATGGGCAGCCTCGGAGAAAACAACGAGCTGCTCGCCATCAAGGCCGCCGGAATATCCCTGCAGAGAGTGCTCGCCCCGCTGATCGTGGTATCAGCCCTGATCAGCGTGGGCGCCTTCTATGCGGGAAACAACCTTCTTCCGCTGGCCTACAATAAGATATATACCCTGCGAGACGACATCCTTCGCACAAAGGAGGAGATCAAGATTCCTACAGGAACGTTCTATGACGGCATCGAGGGTTATATCCTTAGAGTCAACGAAAGAGATGAAAACACCGACATGATGCACGGAGTAATGGTCTATAACCACTCCGCAAACAAGGGAAACATCTCTCTGACAATCGCTGACTCGGCGAAGATGACTATGTCCTCGGACAAAAGTTACCTTACCTTCGCCCTTTACGACGGGTCCAACTATGAGGAGACCAACACCCGCCGCTACAGAGACACCACGCTCCAGCTCCAGCAGGTTGACTTCCACTCGCAGGAAATGATCATCCCTCTGGAGAACTACGCTTTCCAGAAATCAGAGAGCGCCCGCTTCGGAGACGAGGTCAAGGCGATGAAGCTCTCCCAGCTACGTCACCAGAAAGACTCTATCGGAGGCCTCAACAACGACATGTTGGAAGACCACATCCACAGTTGGACAAAATCCCGTACTTTCCGCTACAACAGCCAGCTCGACACCAGCTACCACAAGGATCTCTCCACCCCGTTCGAGGTAGAGGAACTTCTGTGCTGGAAAGACCTCGCTGACGAGATTGACGCCTATAAAAGAGCCGCTGAGACAGCCCAGGAGTTGGAAATGACCCTTTCCACATACACCAGGGACACTTTCCAGTACACCTATATCCTCCGCCGCATTGACGAGGGTATCTTGAAAAAATTCGCCCAGGCGTTCGCATGTTTCGTGTTCTTTTTCATCGGAGCCCCTATCGGAGCCCTGATACGAAAAGGAGGACTGGGAACTCCGGCGATTATCTCCGTGCTCTTCTTCGTCCTTTACTGGGTCGTGGACGTTTCGGGTACAAAACTCGCCCGAGACGGAGCCGTAAGCTCATTCAACGGCGTTTTCATCTCGACCTATGTCTTAATCCCTATCGGAGCCTTCCTCACATGGAAAGCCATTAACGACTCCGCCCTGTTCAACCTTGACAACATCAAGGCGATTTTCAGGAAAATAACCAGACGTGTCATGAGTATTTTCAAAAAGACCTCTATTGTATATATGGGTACGCCGGACTTCGCCGTCGCGCCTCTTGACCAGCTCATCAAAGCAGGATATAAGATTTCAGCAGTCGTGACTGTTCCGGACAAGGCCAGCGGCCGAGGACTCAAAGTCAACGAGAGCGCCGTCAAGAAATACGCTGTAGAGCATGGAATACCTGTGATGCAGCCGGAGAAACTCAAAGACCCTGAGTTCATACAGGCTTTGAAGGAGCTCAAGGCGGACCTTTTTGTAGTAGTGGCGTTCAGGATGCTGCCTAAGGTCGTATGGGAGATTCCTCGCCTGGGCACATTCAACCTCCACGCCGCATTGCTTCCTCAGTATAGAGGAGCCGCTCCTATCAACTGGGCGGTAATCAACGGCGAGGCCATTTCCGGAGTCACTACCTTCATGATTGACGAGGGCATTGACACCGGCAAGATCATGATCCGTGAGCAGGTGCGTATCAGCGACACCGACACCGCTGGAGACCTGCATGACCGCCTGATGGAAATAGGCTCGAGAACTGTCGTCCAGACTGTCGATGGCATACTGGACAAGAACATCGAATACCGCATCCAGCGCAGCTTCATCCAGGGTGACGAACGCCTCAAACCTGCCCCTAAGCTCACTAAGGAGTTATGCCACATCGACTGGAACATGAAGGTTGACGACGTTTACAACCTCGTAAGGGGTCTTAGCCCATATCCAGGAGCATTCACCGAGCTCGTCAAGGACGGCGTAGCCACCACCTTGAAGATCTACTCCGCCGTTCGCTCTGACGTGGAGATCCTCAAGGGAGAAGGATTCAGCGCTCCGGCCGGTACTGTTCTCTCCGACGGCAAGACATATCTAGCCATAGCATGCGCTGACGGCGGGGCTCTTGTCATCAAGGACCTTCAGCTCTCAGGCAAGAAGCGCATGGAGACAGGAGCGTTCCTGCTTGGTTTCCGTGACCCTGAGTCATACACCACAAGCCAGGGAACAAGCAAAGAATTCATCGAGCGCC
>JAKSJJ010000227.1 GCA_024398335.1 Bacteroidales bacterium
ACGCACTTTTTCAAGGTGTCCACGTTCAGCGGTGTTTTCCGGCTTTTCTCGTCTGTTTAGGCGCTTTGCGGATGGGGTAGGCATTTACGAGTTTTTTGTTATCTTCGCGGTCTCTTTGTGGAAGTGGCCATCAATGCACCGCCGGTGGCACGCTTCTTCGCAAGGTCCGACCAAAACATGACCAGGGTCCGACCAAAGCATGACCAAGGTCTGACCAAAGAACAATGGTGGCGGTGTTGTAATAGGGGTGCTGGAGGACAATCTCCGGCTGAGAACAAACCCTTGAACCTGATGCGGGTAATGCCGCCGTAGGAAATTATGAAAGGTATCCTTATCCTTTCAGCGCTCAGTGCGCTGATGATGGGCCCGATGTGCCCGGACGCCGAAGCCGGCGTAAAAGCCGAAACAAGCGTAAATGTCGAATCTGGCGTAGAAGTCGAAAACGTTAAGCAGGAAAAAATCGACAGTACCGTTGTGACCGCCTCACGAGCAGGCGCACGCACTCCTGTCACTTACACCATGACCGGACGAGAGGAGCTTCGCCGCTCAAACCCTGTCAACTCCCTCCCGATGACCTTGGGCCTTCAGCCTTCAGTCGTGACTGTCAATGAGGGCGGAACCGGCCTTGGCTACTCGAAAATGACCATTCGAGGCAGCAAGGGTTCCCAGGTGAATGTGACTCTTAACGGAGTGACCCTCAATGACGCTGAGAGCCAGGAAGTGTTCTGGGTCAATATCCCTGCTCTTGGTAATCTAATCAACTCCGTACAGCTCCAGCGAGGACTCGGAACAGCGGCTACTGGATCTGGCGCTTTCGGCGGAAGCGTGAACATGAGCACCGCCACCGTCGCTCCAAAACCATACGTAAACGCCTCATTCGGCCTTGGCTCGTTCAATACCTACACGACCTTCGGCGCCGCGGGTACCGGTCGCACAAAGAGCGGAGTCTATTTCGATGTCGCATACTCCCGCAACTACACCGATGGATACATCCGTAACGCGAAGGCAAGGGTCCAGTCAGCGATGGCTGTGCTGGGTTGGATGAACGCCAATAACTCCCTGAAACTCACTTATCTGATGGGTAATCAGCACACTGGAATCACCTGGGAGGGAATATCCCCGGAGATGGTCCAGATAGACCGCAGATATAACCCGGCGGGAGAGTACTATGACGCCCTTGGCAATGTGCGTTACTACGACAATGAGACAGACAATTATACCCAGCATCATCTTCAGCTGAACTATACCCACCAGTGGGACAAGGTCTTCTGGACTACTACCGTCAACTGGACTCACGGTTTTGGCTATTATGAGCAGTATAAGGCCTCGAAGAAATCAAGTAAGTACAAGCCATATTTCGAGGATCCTACAAAGCAGGCCCTTGTGGACGATGCTTGGGGAGAGTCTTTCAAGGGTGATTTCATCATCAACAAGCTGATGGACAATGACTATTTTGTCGTCAATTCAAATGTGAAATATAAGGGCGATAAACTCACGCTCATCGGTGGAGTCAACCTCTCGGCTTATAAGGGTCTTCACTACGGTGATGTGCTCTGGTGCGACAAACTCGGAGATTCTTTTGACTACAAGAACAAGAATCTCTCTCGCTGGTACGAGAATACGGGACTGAAACATGAGTACGATTTCTCCCTCAGGGCAGAGTATACTCCGCTTGATTTCATGACAGCGTACGCGGAGCTTCAGTACAGGAGAGTGAGCCTTGGAATGCATGGTCCGGACGATGATTTCGAGGTGATGAATTACGATAACGCATGGAATTTCTTCAACCCTAGAGCGGGACTGTGCTTTAATTGGGGAACTGGTCATAAGGCTTATGTATCAGCTGCTTACGGTAACAGGGAGCCTAACAGAGCGGACCTTAAGGACGCGATCAAGGGCGTCAAGCCCGGCCTTAAGCCGGAGAAGATGGTGGATGTTGAGCTGGGTTATCAGTACAGCGTCCGTTCTGTCAGCGTAGGGGCTAATCTCTATGCTATGGAGTACTGGGATATGCTGCTTGAAACAGGTCGTCTGAATGAGAGCGGCTATGCCATAAAAGAGAATATCGACCGTAGCTGGAGAAGGGGAGTGGAACTTTCAGCGGCATGGGCTCCTTATAATGGTCTTTTCCGTCTGGAGGGCAACCTTACCCTTTCAATGAACCAGATTAAAGACTACACCGCTTATGTGGAGGTGTATGACGACGATTGGAACTGGGAACTTGTGAAGCAGGATGAGGAGCATCTTGGCAAGACTCAGATTCTTATGTCGCCAAATGTCGTTGGCATGGTAGGATTCAGCGTGACTCCGTTCAAGAACAGGATGAATAACTCTTTGAAGACCACGACTTTGTCGTTTAATACAAAGTTTGTCGGCAAGCAGTATTGGGACAGTACTCAGAGCGAGGATCGAATGCTTCCGGCATATAATGTCAGCAGCCTTTCTCTCGAGCATGAGTTCTGCCTTGGCGAGAAGGGTGGTTTCCTCGGACTTGGACTTTTCATGAACAATCTTTTCAATCAGAGGTATTGCGCTGACGCATGGGTTTACAGAGCCCGCTTCCAGAGCGTTCATGACGCCGAGACTTCTAAGGAGTACATGGAGGCCGGCCTCTTCCCTCAGGCGCCTTTCAATGCCATGTTTAAGATCAGCTACAGGTTCTAGTAGCCTTCGAGCGTCGGCTACAAAGCCAACTCGCAACAAAAAAACGGA
>JAKSJJ010000228.1 GCA_024398335.1 Bacteroidales bacterium
TGATTTGTTTACAATTGACAGAGCAAATATAATGATTTCTCTTTATCTCCTACCATAGGTGATCGTTTTGTTCTGTATTTCAATTGAATTGATAATAGATACGATACTTCAGTATATTTACTCAATTTTTTTAAATGACAATAGCCGCAAAATCCCAGAAAACACGTCTGAACGGGTACGGGATGGACCTCCATTACGTTCCAAACTGTGCTCACTCCCCATGACGATAATGCTTCCGGGAAGGCTCGGCGGCGAAGGGTGGCGGGCGAATTGAGGCGGAGGATTAAGCTCGCCCGAAGAAAATCCCCGTCTCGTGACGGAGTCTGTCTGACGACGTTACGGTCGGTCGGAGCACCGCGGAGACCGGCCGTAAAAGGAGGAGTTACGACGTCAAGGGGATTTTCGAGGAAGAGCCCTCCGCCGAAACCCTGAGCCCGCGCCCTCGCCGCTGAGCCGCATGTGGTTGCAACAGACAGATGCGATCGCAAAAGCGGCTAGTCACCCGACCTTAAAATGTGCGTTTAAGGCAATTTCGCACATTTTTTTCAAAGTCGGTTATACTCAAAGGAGCAAAATGCCCTCTGGCGCTCCCGGACAAAGCTTCCGGACCCCAAACGGGAGCAAAATGCCCTCTGGCGCTCCCGGACAGGACTTACAGACACCCAACGGGAGCGAAATACCCCCCGGCGCTCCCGGACAGGACTTACCAGCGCCCCAAACGGGAGCAAAATGCCCTCTGGCGCTCCCGAACATGGATTCCGGCCCCACAACGGGAGCAAACTACCCTCCAGCGCTCCCGGACAGGACTTCCAGACACCCAACGGGAGCGAAATGAGTAACCGTCTCCGTGTTTACGTAACCGCCATATAAAAAAGCAGGGTGTCATGCCCTGCTATTTTGGGGTCCATCTGTCCGGGAGGAGATTCCGGTATGCGTCAATTCCGGATCCCTGCGGCATGGCGGCTGTTTTGCTGAGCATGTCGGATAGGTAATCGCTACTGCAAGCTCTCCCACTTATCGAGAGCCTCAGCCATAAGTTCCCGGCCATGCTGGGCTATCTGCGGGGCGCGTCCGTAGTCGCTGATATTCTGATACGCGTCAAACGGCATCTTGACAAGAATATCCGCGGGACATGCGGCAGCGTTCATCTTCGCTATCACATGATTTGTGATACTGAAACAGCGGGAGATTATTGAATAGTAATTATCTTCCGGCTCGTCAGGAATATTATGGGCCGTGGCCATTGATTTGAGTTCAAGCTCAGCTTGCGATTTAGACGTATAGTTTCTCGCCACGAATCCACCCATCTGCCCAAGAAACTTGACCTTTTCAATCAAAGGCATAGAAGAATCCTTTAAGGTCGTATTCATCACATCCAGCGTTCCTTGCACCTGAGTCTGCTTATCGCTAAGGAATGACTCCATGCCGACAAGATATTTGTTTATAGACTCGCTATCGACATCATTGACGTCAAATCCAACGAGAATATCGCCCGGTTCGCGCTTAACCAGATCCAGCGGCAGAGTATTGACGATACCGCCGTCCACGAGCGTCCTGTGGCCGTATTTCACGGGTTTAAACATCGAAGGGATAGATATCGAGGCTCTTATCGCGTCAAAGAGTTTACCCTCACGGAAAACCACCTGTTCGCCTGTGTAAAGGTCGGCTGCGACAGCCGCGTATGGAATAGGCATGTCTTCTATCATCACGTCAGGCACCACCTCCTTGATAGCGTCAATGACTTTCTGTCCTTTAACGAGATAACTCTTGCTGATAGAGAAATCCATCAGCGACATGACCTTGAAATTATCCAGAGAATAAAGCCATGTCTTGAAATCTTCCAGACCTCCGGCGGCGTATATACCGCCTACAAGTGAACCGACAGAGCAGCCGGAGACAGAATGAATATGGTATCCGCGGCTAAGCAGTTCCTCAATCGCCCCAATATATGCGAAACCTCTGGGGCCACCGCTGGAAAGAGCCAGGGCGACATTTTTAGACTTCTTGTCCATCAGAGCTCCACACCCATTATATAGTCATTCATATAGAAGCCGTTGCCAATAGGAAAATCACCGGTACGGAGCACTCTCAAGCCTTTCTTCTTGTAGAATTCAACGGCGCTATTGCCGCGGTTGACATTCAGTTCAATCCTGGCCGGCCGTGAGCAAATCTCCTTGGCGAAAGAAATCGCGGCGTCTATAAGTACCGAACCGACTCCTTTACGCTGATACTGAGGCATGACATAAAGCTTCTGCAGATGGTAGATATCGACACCTTCGGCGTCCCTTCCCTGTCTTTCTATGGAAGTGTACCCGCATGGCGTCTGACCATCGTATGCGAGGAAGAATTTCTGAGTACTTAGCTGAGCGGCGAGACTGTCGTCAGAATACATCCATTCCATCATGAACTCCATCTGGCCAGCAGAGATGATTTCAGCGTAAGTATGGCGGAAGGTAACCTCCGCCATTTGTTGTATCAATGCTATATCTTCGCCTGTAGCAGGGCGTATCTTGATGTCCATCGTCCAAAAAAATTAATCGCTGACACAGAAATCGAGAGCCTCCCTGATAGCCTTCTTATCAAGATGCTGACCTATGAATACAAGTTTCTGCATTCTGTCCCCTACCTCCGGGTCCCAGTCCTTGCGAAGAGTCTCGTTCTCCTCCATCATCTGGGCGATCTGCTCCTCAGGCATGGTCGCATACCATTG
>JAKSJJ010000229.1 GCA_024398335.1 Bacteroidales bacterium
GTGAAAAAACAGACCGACCTGAATGTGAACGAGGCTGTGGCCATGATCCAGACATACGTCGATGGTCAATTACAAAGGGTCGAGGACGTGGCCTATACGCTTATCACCACCAAGTTCGCAGGCACTGAAAGACAAGAGGACGGAGAGTCGTACGTGGTCATCGACCCGAAGGACTTCAAACTCCCTAGTCAGGAAGAGGTGTTCCAACACCTGGAGCATTTCATCAATTCCGCCCCGCACATCTGCGGCGTGGCGATAGGTTTCGAGCCGCAAGTTTACCCAAACTACGAGGGACAGTACGGATTCGCGGCGTATGTCACGAACGTCAGCGGACAAAACGAGCGTCTGGAGCTGGGAAAGATTCATGATTTTCACAAGAAGGAGTGGTACGAGCAGGCAATGGCCACCGACGCCCCATATTGGAGCCGTCCGTTCCGCGAAACAAGCCGGGGAAAGGTCGTAGCATGCTTCAGCCTACCTCTTCACGGATACGGCGGGCGCAAGATTGGAGTCCTCGCCTTGGACATCGACACGGAGGCTTTCAGGCAGAAATGTAGCGAAGTAGCCCCTATCCCTGGCGCCGAAGTCACCTTGGTCGATAGAGACTTCCGTTTCATCTTCCACGCCGACTCCACATACCTTCTCAAGAGCATAGGCGAGGTCGGACGATACAGCTCATACACCGCCGACGACAGCATGAAGGTCAAGATGATGAACCACCAGAGCGGCCAGTATGTCGTCAACGAGGGAACTGACTACGAGGCGCTTTTCTACTTCGCCCCTATCGAGCGCACTGGATGGACAATCTCCATCGAATGTCCTAAGAAAGAGGTTTACAGCAGTGTAGATCACATGAAGAAGGACACCAGGATAATAGGATTGATAAGCATGCTCTTCATGTTGACCTGCCTTATACTCGTCATCCGAAGAGTCCAGAAAGTGACTATCTCAAAGGCCGGAATCGAACGAGACCTTCTGATCGCCTCAAGCGTACAGATGGGCATGCTCCCGAAACTCTACCCCGCCTTCCCTGAAAGAGAGGATGTCGATATATACGGATTCCTCAAGCCGGCGAAAACAGTTGGAGGCGACCTGTACGACTATTTCATCCATGACGAGAAGCTTTTCTTCTGTATAGGTGACGTATCCGGAAAGGGAGTGCCAGCAAGCCTTTTCATGGCGGTCATAAGGGCCCTTTTCCGTAATGTATCGCTCCACACTGACGACCCTGCCGAGATCCTT
Source organism: Bacteroidales bacterium (assembly GCA_024398335.1). Classification (GTDB taxonomy): domain Bacteria; phylum Bacteroidota; class Bacteroidia; order Bacteroidales; family UBA932; genus Cryptobacteroides. The sequence goes on from JAKSJJ010000229.1 coordinate 1,243, forward strand.
GACTCGCTCAATACGGCCATCGCCGAGGGCAACACCCACAATATGTTCTGCACCATGTTCCTGGGCGTGTTGGACCTTAAGACAGGCCATCTTGACTACTGCAACGCGGGTCACAACGCCCCTATCGTGCGAAGAATAGACGATAACGGCAAGATCGACGTCCACTACGCCACCCCTAAGGTCAACATCGCGGTAGGCGTCATGGAGGGATTCCCTTATGTCAAGGAAGAGGCCTACATCAAGAAGGGAGAGGCGATATTCCTGTACACCGACGGCGTGACCGAGGCGGAGAACGCCCAGAAGCAGCTCTTCGGTGAGGACGCGACCCTCAGAGCCCTCGCGGACGCCCGTGCCCACCACCAGCGTTCAGCGAAGGAATTCGTCGAATACGTCTATGGCGTCGTCAAGGCCTATGCCGGGGCCACCGAGCAAAGCGACGACATCACCATGGTAGTTGTCGAGTACAAACGCGACGGAGTGAAGACAGAGGCCAAGAACGGCGGCCACACAGAGGTTCTCATGCTAGAGAACGACATCGAGCAGGTCCCTATCCTTGGCGAATGGATAGAAGGCGTCGGCGAGAGATTCGGCATCGTCAGGGAAAGCATGCTCCAGATAAATCTCGCCATCGAAGAGGCGGTAGTCAATGTAATGAACTACGCCTATCCAGGAGAAAAAGGCAGGAGCGTGACAGTCAGCGCGACTGACAAGGGCGACAGCGTCGAATTCGTCATCGACGACGAGGGCGTGGCGTTTGACCCTACAGCGAAGGAAGATCCGGACATCACGCTAGGGGCCGAGGAAAGGCCTATCGGAGGGCTCGGAATCATGCTCGTAAAACAGATCATGGATAGCGTCAGCTACCGTAGAGAGAACGGGCACAACCTTCTTACAATGATCAAAAACAAATAATACTCAATACATTATGAAACTTGAAATCAACACTATCGACGGAGTTCTCACTGGAAAAGTGAGCGGACGTCTCGACACCGCGGCGGCTACCACATTCGCTAAGGACATGGAGCCACTCATGGAAAACGCTGACAAGAAGATCGTTCTTGAGTGCTCAGAACTTGAGTATATCTCATCTTCAGGACTTCGCCTCTTCCTCACCCTTCGCAAAGCCACAATGGCAAAGGGCGGCGACGTCATCCTCAAAGGCATGACAGCCAGCGTGAAGCAGGTCTTCACGATCACAGGCTTCAACAGCCTCTTTACTTTTGAATAGGAGAATCAGTTCTGTGCGGCCTTTCTGGCGGCATACTCGGCATTCATGCCTTCAATAATCTTATCCGTGATATCAACTGCCCCGGGGGCGCTGACAAGAGGAAGATACATCATGTAGTTCTCCACTCCCCCGGCCAGCTGATTCGCGAAAATCATCGTATAACGGCCGCCTGCGTTGAAACGATTCACGAAATCCTGTATAAGAGCAAGGATCTCGTTATTCAGAGTATTGGTTTTCT
>JAKSJJ010000023.1 GCA_024398335.1 Bacteroidales bacterium
ACGTGGCGGGAAGCCGCAAGTTCGCAAGACTCATAGCCGAGGGAAAATATGAAGAAGCGCTGCAGATCGCGGCCGGACAGGTTGAAAACGGAGCATCCGTCATAGACATAAATATGGACGACGCGATGCTCGAGGCGGATGTCCAGATGGCTACTTTCCTGAGGTGGATCGCATCCGACCCCGCAGTCTCCAAGGCGGCCCTGATGATTGATTCATCCAAATGGGAAGCCGTGCTCGCGGGACTTAAGAACGCCCAGGGCAAATGCGCTGTCAACTCCATCAGTCTCAAAGAAGGAGAAGCGGAATTTCTGCGAAAAGCCCGCACCATCGCAGACCTAGGTGGAGCGATGGTCGTTATGGCCTTTGACGAAAATGGCCAGGCGACAAGCTTTGAGCGAAAGATAGAGATTTGCAAAAGAGCATATAAACTTCTCACCGACGAAGGAATAGAGCCGAGCGATATCATATTTGATGTCAATGTTTTAAGCGTGGCGACAGGCACTGGCACAGACAAGCGCTATGGCATTGACTTCATCGAGGCGGTAAGGTGGATAAAGACCAATCTTCCGGGAGCTCTCACCTCCGGAGGAATATCAAACTTGTCCTTCGCATTCAGGGGCAACAACCCCGTTCGAGAGGCGATGCACTCCGTATTCCTTTACCATGCTATCAGGGCGGGTCTTGACATGGCTATCGTAAACCCAGGAATGCTCCAGATCTACGATGACATAGAGCCCCAGTTAAGGCAGGCGGCGGAAGATGTCATTCTCGACCGTGGGGAGAACGCCGAAGAAAGACTCCTTGAGATAGCGACAGCCATCATGGAGAAAGCCGCCGCGGCGAAGGCCGGAGCAGACGCCACCGTCACGGCCACTGCGACCGAAAGCGAGTTTAGAAGCGTGGGAGAACTACTTGTCAAAGGCTCGTCCGCCGGATTAGAGGCCGCGATAGATAAGGAACTTGGGCGCCTTGGCGAGGCTAAGGCCGTGATCGAGGGGCCTCTGATGGAGGGCATGGCGAAGGTCGGAGAACTTTTCGGCGCAGGCAAGATGTTCCTTCCGCAGGTTGTCAAATCCGCGAAGATCATGAAAATGGCCGTAGCGTATCTTGAGCCTATGATCAACGCTTCAAGCCAGGAGCCAGGTGAAAGCTCCCCACTGACAAGCGACAGACCTAAAGTCGTGATAGCCACAGTCAAAGGCGATGTTCACGACATAGGAAAGAATATCACCGCCACGGTTCTCACCTGTAACGGATTCGAAGTCACGGACCTTGGAGTAATGGTCGAAAGGGACACTATACTCAAGGCCGCTGAAGATATAAATGCCGACATCATAGCGGTCAGCGGACTTATCACTCCTTCACTCTCCCAGATGGAAGAACTCTGCCGGGAGATGACCTCACGAGGAATGAGCACGCCTCTGATGATTGGCGGAGCCACGACATCGGCGCTTCACACCGCCGTCAAGCTCGCCCCTTTGTATGAGCACGTGTTCTACGGAGCGGACGCGTCAGCCTCTGCCGTTATCGCGGGAAGACTCATCTCTGACAGGGAGAATTTCGAGAAGCAGGAGCACATGGAGCAGCAGCGCCTGAGGGACTTGCACCGCGTTTCAAAAAAATCAAACCCTGCGCCGTCGGAAGGAGAAGCCCTCATGAACTACCTGTCCCAGGAGGGATTCGCCCCTGAGAGCCTCTGCGAGGGCATGGATATCCCAGTCCGGGAAGTTCCGATTGACCAGATAGCTCCGTTTATAGACTGGCGTACCTTCTTCGCAATCTGGGGAATCAAGTCAGCCGACTACTCCAACCCTGCAGTAAGAGAAATAAAGGCCGAAGCTGAAAATTGCTTGAAGACAATGACTTGCCACATTCGTCTGGGAGTACATTTCTCAAGCGAGATGCCTTCATGCGCGGCGCCTTGCATAGGTCTTTTCGCCGCTTCCGTATATCCTGAGCACATCAGCGACTGTCCATGCGGAAGGTGTGACAGCATGATGGAGAAAGTGCTGCGTCTGACGCTCGCTGACGCCGCGTCCGAATGGATTGAACATCAAATAAAGAGCCCTCAGGGCTATAAGATGATACGCCCCGCGGTAGGATATCCATCCTGTCCTGACCACCGTCTAAAAAAGACCGTCCTTGATATGATTCCCGATTCTGACAAACTGGGAATCACTCTTACAGAGTCGTGGGCGATGGTTCCGGAGGCGAGCGTATGCGGATTTATAGTATTCCATAAAGAAGCGCGTTATCTGTAAATCAATTGTAAAAGAAAGGAATATTCCCTATCTTCGCAGTCCTTTTAAAATCCTATGAGCCGCTTGCTGTTTTTCCTTTTCGGAGCGATGATTACTTCTTTTGTATGCTCCATCCTTGAGTCGGTATTGATGTCGACTCCTATCTCCTACATAACGATGAGGGAGGAGGAAGGCTACAAGCCGGCTAAGAAATTCAAGCAATATAAACAGGAGAGCAGCCGTCCTATCGCGGCCATCTTGAGTCTGAACACCATAGCCAACACTCTCGGAGCGGCAGGCGTAGGTAGTGAGGTGACCAGGATTTTCGGAAGCGAATGGCTGGGACTCGCCAGCGCCATAACCACGGTACTCATCCTTATTTTCTCCGAGATTATCCCTAAGACCATAGGCACGTCATCGTGGAAACACCTCATGGGAGTGACCACTAGCGCTATACGCGTCATCATCATCATTCTCTTCCCTCTTGTCTGGCTCGTGGAGTGGTTCTCAAAGGCCATCGCCCCGAAGAATGAAGAGGCGGCCGTCAGCCGCGAGGAGGTACTCGCCATGGCGAATGTAGCGGAGGAAGAAGAGGTGCTCGACGAGGACGAGAACACCGCCATACAGAACATAATCCGCATCGACGACATTCCGGCATACGAGGCCATGACCCCTCGTATCGTAGCGGCTACGGCGCCTGAAAAGATGACTCTCAAGGCGTTCTATCATTCCCGTAAGTACCTGCATCACAGCAGAATACCTGTATATAGCGACAACGACGCATATATCACCGGATATATACTTCGAAGCGATGTGCTCCAGCTCGTGGCGGACGACAAGTTCGACCTCACTCTCGGAAGTATCAAGAGAGACATCGAGCTGTTCAACGAGGAGAAGCCTCTTGGCGAGATCTGGGACGTGATGATCGCTAAGAAAGAGCAGATCTGCTGTATTATAGACGATTACGGCGCATTCCTCGGCATCCTTACGCTCGAGGACATCATCGAGACCATCTTCGGCAACGAGATCGTGGACGAGAATGACGCGGTCACGGACATGCAGCAATACGCCCGCGACCGCTATAAATCCTATTCAAAGACAAAGGCGTCGAAATAGAAATCGTAGTGACCGCTGGTCGGATAGCCCGTCGCGGGATCAACTTCTATCACGATTTTTGCGTCATGAGTCTTCCCTCCGTCAAGAACGTACGTAAAATTCCTGACAGTCTGACGGTCTGAATATTTCTCAAGAGCTATCTGCTGACTTCCCCTACACTCAAAACTCTTAAATTGAGGATCCCACTCGATATAAGAAATCGTGGCCTTCTGCCAGAACTCCGAGAAATAATATTTGAACTTGACCTGCTTTATGTCCTTGAGGAAGAACTCCATCTTAACATAACCGAACTGAGGTTTATCGTAGTCCGCATCCTCCTGGTAAACCCTCAACTGAGCGGACTGGCCGCCCTCAATAGGATTCTGCCATGAAAAAGAGCCGAACCAGGTTGACCACTGAAGATTCTCCCTACCGGCCTTGAGTCCATACTTATAATATGTCGGCTTGTCTGTAGTAGGGAAATCCGTCTCAAAATTCTCGGTGAAAGGCATCTTGGCCTTCACCAGCGGACCGTACTCGATAGGGGCCTCATAGAAATCGTCCTCGATAAAACCGCCTTGATATTTGACGCTCAAGTAGTTCACCTCCATACGCTCACTCTGTGTAGTACCCATGCAGATGAAGCAGACCTCCGTGCAGCCGGCGTCCGGCGTGACAGTATATTTCTCCCCCGCCGCGAGTGGTGATGTCGCACTCTGAGTCGAAGGACGCTGATTCACAGTGTAAGCTATCTTTGTGGCTGTCGCCGAGCCTATTGTCACGCTGAGAATATGTGCTCCGTTCTTTGAGCGAACCCTTATGTACGAGCCGCCCTTCGTAGTTGACGAACCCTGATAAAGGCGTATGTATCCGTCGGAAGTAATTATAGGCCAAGCGGTTCCATTTCCCTGGGAGCACACATAGTCCACATTGCCGAACTCGTCCAGTTCGTCCTGGACGCTGTTATAGAAATCAGTATAGCTGACCTCGTGGATCAGTTCCGGATGACCTGGAGTATATGTCCTGTCCTGAGGCTCACGGCCCGGATCAACAACGACGAAATCCGGTTCTTCTGTTCCAGGATCAGTACCAGGGTCTGTTCCCGGTTCTGGACCTGGATCCGTGCCTGGGTCTGTTCCTGGGTCTGTACCAGGGTCTGTGCCTGGGTCAGTACCAGGGTCTGTGCCTGGATCCGTACCTGGGTCCGTGCCCGGGTCCGTGCCTGGATCAGTACCAGGATCCGTTCCTGGGTCCGTGCCTGGATCAGTACCAGGATCCGTTCCTGGGTCCGTGCCTGGATCTGTTCCGGGGTCTGTTCCTGGATCTGTGCCTGGGTCAACGATTTCCGTATCATCGTCTTTGGGTCCTGCAGGAGCAGGCTTCTGGCAAGCAAAAGACAAAAACGCCGCGAGGGCGAAACACAATAAAAATTTTGTTCTCATTAAAAACACTCTTTTAAAATCTCCACAATGTTCTTAGAGCGCCCCATTGTGTAAAAATGAATCGCCGGGACGCCATGCGCAAGAAGGTCCTTACACTGCTCTATCGCCCACTGGGTACCTATCGCATAGGCCTTCTCCTTATCTGCTCCTTCAAGCATCCTTGAGAGTTCCACAGGAATATCAAGCGAGAATGCCTCTGGCAACATAGTAAGCTGCCGAGGAGTTGACAACGGTTTTATGCCAGGGATAATCGGCACGGTGATACCCGCCTCGCGGCACTTCTTGACAAAGCGATAATACACATTATTGTTAAAAAACATCTGAGTAATGACATAATCCGCCCCGGCATCTACCTTAGCCTTAAGATTCTCTATGTCCTTTTCCAGATTAGGCGCCTCAAAATGTTTCTCCGGATATCCCGCCACGCCTATGCAAAACCGCTTTTCCCCTTCATATGCGCGTATGCCCGCCACCATTTCGCTAGCGTACGAGAACCCTCCTGGAGTTGGCGTGAAACGCTTCTCCCCTACCATGCAATCACCCCTCAAGGCCAAGACATTCTCTATGCCCATGTAACGGAGATTATCCAGTTCCTCGTACACTTGCTCCGTGGTACGCCCCGCGCAAATGATATGAGGGACGACCTCCACGCCCTTGTACCGCGACATAATGGCTGAGGCCACGGACGTCTCACTGACACGGTTACGCACGAGATTTCTCGTGAAGCTCCCGTCAGGATTAGGCACGAACTCATACTCGTCTCTATGACAAGTGACATTGATATACGGAGGATTGAACTCCATGAAAGGCGCTATCCCCTCAAGGAGTTCCTCTCTTGTCATTCCCTTCAGAGGTGGTACAATCTCGATCGAAGGAAAAGGCTTGCCACTGGACTGGAGAATCTCGGTTATCTTCATATTTCTTTCTACCTATGAGCAGGACGGAGAAGATCAAGCACGGTCTTGACAGGGTTGAAGGTCTCGGCTGGCACCTCTACGAAAAGAGTATTCCAACGGCTCATGGCACCATTCCACAGACCAGGAAGCTCAAGAGCCTTGAGAGGGCGTCCCTGATAGCTCTTCGAACTGATAAATCCGGCATCCTGATCCACGAACTCGAGAAGATCGAACTTCTCCCCCTTATAGTTCTTAAGACAGCAGACAAGGTCCACAGGGTTGAAGTGAGTCGCGAGATTAAGAGCCGCCACAGCAGCGCTGTCGGCCTTATTGATCTGCGCCCCCTCGAGAATCTGAAGCGATGTGCAGCCGTCCTTGTCCACGACGATGAACGGACCGCCGCCCGGCTCTCCCTCGTTTTTAACTACTCCACATACCCTGATTGGTCGGTCAAGGGCTTCACGAAGAAGCTTCACCCTCTCGCGGCAGGTCTCGCAAGGCTTGATAGTGACACAAAGCTTTGAGGAGAGGAAATCCTCGATATCATTGCAAAGACTCTGACACTCGTCAGTGGCATAAGGGTCACCCAAAGTGTTATTATAACCCGGAATTGTAGGGAAAATCTCAATGCCTGTCCTGATATTATCCCCGGTGACCTCATCAAGAGCCTCAAGATAAGCGTAAATCTGGTCCCTGAGCTGGAGCGCACGTCCGATAAGGACCTTTTTCCAGAAAGAAGTCAAAGGAAGCATACGCTCGACAGACACGTTGTCGATATTCTTGATAGATACAAGGTCATGATCCAGAGCCGCGAGATTATAAATCAAAGCGCCATGTCCGGCAGGACGTCTCAGCACAGTGCCGTCCTCCTTGAGGAAAGGCTTGTTCTCCATATCGACGGCGATAGTGTCAGACTCCTTGTCCTGGTATGTGAACTCCACGTTATATTTCACGCCGTAACGCTCCTCGTACTCGGCTTTTACCTCAGCGAGGGCTGTCTCGAACAGTGTTCTGTGCTCCGGGGAAATAGTGACGACAAGGTTGACCGAGCCATCATCATTTCTCATATAATCCTGAGCCTCGACAAGGTGCTCAGCGAAGGCGGTACGGGTCTCGCATGAGTCATATTTATGGAATTTGAGTACTCCCTTAGGCTTGCTACCATATCCCAATCCACAGTCTTTCAGCGTGTTACGAAGAATATCAGCGGCATCCTCCGACGAGAATACATCCTTGTCATAGAAAGCGAAATTCTTGATTTCACGCACAAAACGTCCGGCAGGAGCCGACGGCGCGAGTTTCTCATCAGTAGGATTATCCAGAGCGTCGAACAGATCCTTGAACATTCTGGAAGCGGCGCCTGAGGCGGGCACGAACTTGGCCTTTGAGGCGACCTTCGCGCTCTGGCCATATTCAACGGCCTCCTTCGCCTCCTCGTCGGAGAGCACTTCCACGCCTCTGCTCGGAGTCGCCGGAGCCTCTATTTTCATCCATGGAAATCCACTGCGGAATCTCTCAACCTGCTCGTCTGTAGTCATGTATTTCATAGTGTATATCTTATTTAAGTATCAATTCGTGCACCAGTCTCACTCCTGGAACGTCCTTGATGAAAAGAGGATCATTCACAAGACGGTCGTTAATGGAGCGTATAAGTTCCTCTTTTCTGAAGGACAACTCTGTACGCGCCACGGAGGAGGTCAGAGTTATGTAAAGGATACCGTCACGGAAAAAACGTCCGACAGTGAAAGCCGAGGCGCCGGACAATTCATCCCATGCGGCGAAGACCCTGCGGTTATTATAACTCAGAGTCAATCCGTTATCCTTTATAAAAAGCCTCAACAAGGCGGCTATCTCCTGAGGCTCCTTTCTTTTAAAACCGTCCATCAGTCAATCAAAGTAAAGCAACCCTGTTTAGTCTCGAAATAACGCCTATCCTTTGTCAAAGCGTCAACAATACCGCGAAGACGCCCTCTGTCACAATCAGTTATGAATATCTGCCCGAATTCCTCGCTCGAGACCATGGCGAGAAGATTCGATATCCTGCCGGGGTCGAGTTTATCGAAAACATCGTCAAGAAGAAGAGTCGGGGCATATCCGTAAGACTCCTTCATAATATCATACTGGGCGAACTTCAAAGCGACCAGGAAAGATTTCTGCTGTCCCTGGGAGCCGAAACGGCGTATCGGGCGGGAATCCATCTCGAAGACAAAATCATCCCTCTGGATACCCGCGGTAGTGAACTTGAAGAGGGTATCCTTCTCAAACCTTGAGGCGAGAATCTCCGAAAGAGGCCCCTTGTCCAAGTCTGACACGTACTTTATCCCGACCTTCTCAGCTCCGCCGGATATACGCGAGTAATAGTCGTTCACTATCGGTTCAAGGCTTGCGGCGAAGGCTTTTCTCGCTTTATAGATAGGTTCGGCAAGCGCGGACATCTTCATATCGATCACGGCCATCAGGTCAGGAGAGAAGGTTATCTCCTTGAGCATCTTGTTACGCTGAAGAAGCAGACGGTTGTACTGCTGCACGGCGCTCAGATACTCCTTATCCATCTGAGAGAGGACCGCGTTGACGAAACGGCGACGCTCGTCACCTGACTCACTGACCAGGGAGGTGTCAGCGGGAGAAACGAGCACTATAGGCAGCACGCCGATGTGATCGGATATCTTCGTATACTGCTTGTCATCTTTCTTCAGTTTCTTCTCACCTTGAGTCACCTTGACAGCGAAACGGGCTATAAGAGGAGAGTTCATCCTGTACGTTCCACACATGGAGAATTCACCCTGTCCATGACGGAAATTATACTTGTCCCCCGTGGAAAAAGCGCTCTTTGTCATCGAGAGGTAATAGATAGCGTCCAGCAGATTAGTCTTGCCCTCTCCGTTATCGCCTGATATGCAGTTGATATTCGGGGAGAACTCCAGCTCCTGGAACTCTATGTTCCTGAAATTCGAAATCGCTATTTTTTCCAGTATAGGCATAATGTCGGAAACTCCTTTTATAACCTCGCAAATATACCAATTATAGCGTAAATAAATTGCTTGTTTGTTCTTTTTTTTCTAATTTCGCGTCTGCATTTACGCACTTGAATATTTAACGTTTTATAATATGGCAAAAGAAATCAAAAACGAGAACCAGCAGGCAGTAGCCGAAGCTGTTTCAAAGACAGACCTTTTCTTTAATGAGAATAAAAAGGCCATCATTATCTGCGCCGCAGTGGCAGTATTGGTCTTTGTAGGTCTTTTCCTCTTCCAGAAATTCGTTTACATTCCTCAGAGAGCAGAGGCCCTCGAGCAGCTTTATCCGGCTGAGACCGTCTTCATGATGGACAAGGACTATGAGCTCGCCCTCAACGGAAATGATGACATCATGGGATTCGCCGCTGTCATCGACCAGTATGGCAAGAAGGCAGGCGCCGCCGTTTATCTTTACGCAGGTATCTGCGAGCTTCAGCTCGGCGACTTCGAGAGCGCTATCTCATACCTCAAGAAGTACAACGGAAAGGACAACATCCTCGCAGCACGCGCACAGGCTTGTATCGGTGACGCTTATGTAGGTCTGGACCAGAACGAGAAAGCCCTCGGCTTCTTCCTCAAGGCCGCTAAGACCTCAGACAACGTTTTCAGCGCAGACTACCTCCTCAAGGCAGGTGTCGTCTACGAGCAGCTCGGCAAGGACGACAAGGCCCTCGAGTGCTACAAGCAGATCAAGGACCAGTACCCTATGGCAAGAGTTGACGCCGAGAAGTACATCGCTAGAATCGAAGCAAAAAAAGCTAACAACTAGACACATCCAAAGCTATGGGAAGAGCATTTGAGTTCAGAAAAGAAAGAAAGTTCAAGCGTTGGGGCCACATGGCCAAGACCTTTACCAAGATCGGAAAGGAAATCACTATCGCTGTAAAGCAGGGAGGTCCGGACGTAACGGGTAACCCTCGTCTTCGCGCCCTTATCCAGACCGCACGCAGCGAGAATATGCCTAAGGACAACATCGAGCGCGCTATCAAGAGAGCGAACGAGAAGGACCAGGCAGACTACAAGGAGGTTGTATTCGAGGGAAGAGCCCCTCACGGAATCGCCGTACTCGTAGAGACCGCTACAGATAACAACAACCGTACTGTCGCTAACGTCCGCTCGTATTTCACCAAGTTCGGCGGATCGCTCGGAACTTCAGGCAGCGTCGAGTACCTTTTCGACCGTAAGTCTATGTTCCGCTTCAAGATCAACGGGGAGTATGACCTCGAGGAGCTTGAGCTTGACATGATCGACTACGGCGTAGATGAGATCTTCGAGGAGACTGACGAGGATGATAACAAGAACATCTGCGTCTACGGAGACTTCACCGCTTTCAACCAGATCCAGAAATACATCGAGGACAACGGTTATGAGTTCATGTCAGGTGAGTTCACCAGAATCCCTAACTCAGAGCTTGTCGAGCTTAGCGCCGAGGACCGCGTAGAGGTAGATAAACTCATCGAGAAAATAGAGGATGACGAGGATGTCCAGAGCGTTTACACAAACCTCAAACCAGCCGAGTAATATTCCTTATTAAAGTATATCTCAGGAACCTGCTCGTGAGGCAGGTTCCTTTTTTAATATGATAAATTTCGAGATACCTCAAGGTATGATCCTACCTTCTCCTGAAGAACTGGAGAAAATGATGATTCTAGTCAGGAATGAGCTTTTCCCAGAAGTATTCGGTAAAAGCTGTTCACTGGGCACAATATCCGACATACTCTCAACCCAGAGCGGTTCACCGGAAGTGGCAGAGGCATTCATCAAAGCCCTTCCTGAGATACGCAGGCTCCTGCTGACCGACGTAGAGGCGGTAGCGGTAAACGACCCGGCCGTCGTATCACTGGCGGAGGTCGTGCTCAGCTATCCAACAATAAAGGTAATGCTCCACTACAGAGTCGCCCATTTCCTTCATGGACTCGGCGTAGCCTTCATCCCTAGGATTCTGACAGAGCTCGCTCATAGTCAGACAGGTATCGACATCCATCCGGCCGCCCAGATCGGAGAATATTTCGCCATAGACCACGGTACCGGAGTCGTTATCGGCGAGACTTGTATCATCGGCAACCATGTGATGCTTTACCAGGGTGTGACCCTCGGCGCGAAGAATTTCCACTACGACTCCGACGGGCTCCCTGTCAATCTGCCTCGCCACCCTATACTGGAGGACAACGTGACAGTCTATTCAAACACCTCCATTCTCGGCCGAATCACGATAGGGCACGACTCAATCATAGGCGGTAACGTCTGGCTTACCCACGACATACCACCTTACTCAAAGGTACTCCAGCAGGACTACACCTGCGTGATGAAGACAAACGCCTCGAAGAAGAGATAAACTATTCGATATTCTTGCCGTAGATTCGTCTGCGGCGGTGTTGACGGTGCTCGAATCCGACCCAGAGGTTCTGCACCGCATGATTGTCCTCCAGTTCAGGATTGGTCTCAGCCCATTTGAAGCCGAACTTTATAAGTTTGGCGAAGATATCCGTGATTATCAGCGCCGGGACACCCTTTGTCTGATAGTCAGGATGGACAGCGATAAGAAGCATATCCACGGTGTCTGTACACTTGAACATCAGAGCCTTAGCGAGGTGGAACCAGCCGAAAGGGAAGAACTTCCCGTCAGCCTTCTGAAGCGCCTTTGACATAGAAGGCATCATGACTCCGAAGGCTACCAGCTTGTCGTTTTCATCCATGACGAAACTGACAAGATCCAGATCCAGCATTGAAAGATACTGCTTCACATACTGGTCTATCTGCCTTGGCGACAAGGCGGAATATCCGAACAGTACATTATAGGTATTATTCACGAGTTCGAACAGCTCATACCCCAGCCCTCTCTTATTGATTTCCCTGCGGGAGAATTTCACTGTCTTAAGATGATAACGGTCCTTTATCATCTGTGAATATCTTTCATATTTCTCAGGCAAGCTGTCCGGTATCCTTATACGGCGCTCCACCCAATCCGTGATCTTCGAGTATCCCAGAGCCTCAAGGTGTTCTTTGTAGTATGGATGATTATAGAACGTGACCATGGTCCCGAGTTCCTCGAAACCCTCGACCAGCATTCCCTCCGTGTCCATGTCAGTAAAGCCCAGAGGCCCCTCAATATGGTTCATTCCCCTTTCCGCTCCCCATGCGCTTACGACCTCGAGCAGAGAGCGCGACACTTCCCTGTCATCAATGAAATCTATCCACCCGAAACGCACTGACGGAGCGCCCCAGCGGTCATTCGCCTTAGGGTTCAGGATAGCAGCCACCCTTCCGCAGAGGGCGCCGTCTTTGTATGCCAGGAAAAAATCCGCGTCACAGAAATCATACGCGGCGTTGACCTTCTTGTCAAAGGTTTTCAAATCGTCAGACACCAAGGTGGGAACATAATAAGGATTCCCCTTGTAGAGTTTATTAGGGTATTCAGCGAAGAGCTTAAGACCGGCCTTATCGCTGACCTTTACTATTTCTACGGACATCAGTTGTGGTTTTAGTGTACCCAAAGTTAGATTTTCCGCGTCATTATTCCAAACAACAGGCCTTGAATTTATCCCAGACCACGTCCACGGCCTCCCGCGAAGGGTGCACCAGATCCTGAGCGAACCATTTGTAATCCCGCAGCTGGTCAAGTACTATCTCGTACGCAGGGAAATATGACACCCTATCTGGGAATTCCCTCACAAGAGCATCCACCGCAAGCAAAAGAGTCGCCTTGCTGAGCTGATTCCCATGTGCCGTGTCCGCCATGTGCCGAATAGGACTGACCGTGAAAAGCACCTGCTTACCCGCCAAAGCTCCGCCCTCGGCGAGAAGCCCCCGAAAGAGACTGACGATCTGTTCCACGCCCGCCATTTTCCTTTCGAACTCCTTAGCATGACGCTTCAGGCAATTGCTGACGATGTATCCTTCCTCATATGAGCTGCCCTCGCCCAAGGCGCTCACGCCCTCCTTTGAAAGATGAAAGCACCACGCCGTGCCGAAGGTGATTATGACTTTATCCGCCCTGGCGAAAAACGCCGAATCTTTGGACAATGCCTCGTTGGCGTCCCGCAGGAAGTCCTCCACGCTCGCCCTGGCATGCTTTGTATAATGAGAATATGACCCCCACAGGCCGCTTCCCGCCCCGAGATGGACGCAATCCCCTTTCGAAAAAGTCCTCCCGGAACGCAGTCTTTCTATGGACGAGGCGACAGAGAACGGGTTGAAAATAGTACCGAAGGGATTGAGAAGGACATCGTAGCCACCCGAGGAAAGTCTCGCCCCGATCTCCGCGGCGAAACAGCTTCCAAGCATCAGGACCCTGTCATTGGGGCCTATGCGCATGAAATTTCCTTCTGGAATAACCTCAGTTATGCTTTTCATAACCGCAAACATAAGCAAAAAATACTTACATTCGCGACTTATAACGCTCATGATGAAGAAATTACTCCTTTTTATCGTCGTTTTGACCTCTTGCCTTGCTATGAAAGCCGCGCCTAAGGACTCTACCAAGGTCAAGTTCCGCTATGACGTTGACTTCCAGATGAGGTTCGACAATAGGGAGTACACCCGCACCCACGACGCCTTCACCCCCTCACGCACTATCTTCGGCGCCCGCCTGTCGCCTTACATCGGCCTTGGAGTGAACCAGGGCTCTAAGGGGGAGCACAAAATAATGCTCGGTATCGACATCATGAAAAATTTCGGCGCCAACCCCATCTCTACGACCATTTTCGGCGCCGAGGCCCCGGAGACATCCCCTTCGCAGGAGAACCTCGCCCTGTTCAGGGAAATAACTCTATTTTACAACTATCACAGACAGATACGACGCTGCGGCTTTACCCTCACCGCGGGAATATTCCCTCGCAGATTCTCGACAGGAGAATTCTCTGACGTGTTTTTCAGCGACTCTTTGCTGTTCAACGACAATAACCTCGAAGGTCTGTTGCTGCAATTCGACCGTCCGAAGAGCCACTTCGAGCTCGGCGTGGACTGGTTCGGCATGTATGGTGTCGCCCGCAAAGAAAAATTCATGATCTTCTCTACCGGAGTGGGCGAAGTCCTGCCATGGATGAAGCTTGGTTACAGCGCATACATGTTCCACCATGCGGGCAGCAGGACAGCGGGAGGTGTCGTTGACAATATTCTGATGGAACCATACATTCGTTTCACCGCCGCGCCATACACTCCTTTGGACGTGCTCGACGTGAAACTCGGGTGGACGCAGGCGATGCAGAGGGAGAGAAGGATAGACCATGACTTCAGGCTCCCGGGCGGCCTGGACCTCACTTTCGAAATCAGTAAATGGGGCGCCGGCATCAAGAACACAGCCTTCTACGGACAAGACATGATGCCCTACTATAATTTCCTCGACGCCAAGGGCAATAAATACGGAAACGGACTTTATCTAGGCAATCCATTCTACAGAATGAGGCCTCAGGACATGGGCAACTCGTTCAAGTTCTACGACAGGCTCGACATCTACTACCGTCCGCATCTCACTGATTGTCTGGACCTTAGCGTAGAGGTACAGATTCCTTTCAACGGAGCTTATCAGGGCATGGCCCAGGTCATCTATCTGAGATTCAACCTGGATAAGCTCCAGCACGAAATCCGTTCAAAAAGAAATAAGAAATTAAAATAATCACGATAATATGCTCAGCAGACAAATTGTACAGCAACTGGACTCTCTTGAGACTCCGTTCTATCTTTACGACATCGACCTGCTTCGTCAGACTTTGGAAAGCCTCACAGCGGTAGCGGGACGTTATAAATTCAAGCTTCACTATGCGATAAAGGCGAATTTTGACGACCGTGTGCTCCAAACAATCAAAGAATACGGAGTCGGTATCGACTGCGCCTCCGGAAACGAGGTACGCAAGGCCATCGAGTCCGGATTCGACCCTAAAGGTGTCGTTTACGCCGGCGTAGGCAAGAAGGACAAAGAAATACGTTACGCTATCGAGCAGGGCATATTCTCTATCAACTGCGAGTCTCTTCAGGAGCTCGAGCGCATCGACGCCATCGCAGGTGAACTCGGCAAGGTTCAGCAGATCGCTCTTCGTATCAATCCGGATATCGACCCTAAGACCAACAGTTGTATCGACACTGGCCAGGCAGACAGTAAGTTCGGTATCAGCTATGAGGAAGTTATGGCCAACGTGGATACAATCAAGGCATATAAGAACGTGGAAATCAAGGGAATGCATCTTCACATCGGGTCCCAGATCAGAGGGCTCCGTGTGGTCGAGTATCTATGCGAGAAGGTAGACGCCATCGTAGAGTTCCGCGGCTCACTCGGCTTTGAG
>JAKSJJ010000230.1 GCA_024398335.1 Bacteroidales bacterium
CTGTCTCCATCCAGTGGCGGTAAGTGTTGCGGTATTTGTCCGGAATGAACTTGACTCTACCCTCCTCTACGCTCGCGAGGGCGTCCTTAGCGAGGTCTTCCATCTTGAGGAACCACTGTGCGCTGAGGCGAGGCTCGATGACAGCGTTGGTACGCTCTGAGTATCCGACAGGCGAAGTATATGACTCTACTTTCTCGAGGTTTCCTGCCTCTTCAAGAAGCTTCACGATGTTCTTTCTAGCCTCGAAACGGTCCTGTCCGACAAGGATCTGGGCCTGCTCGTTAAGGCGGCCATGGTCGTCGATGATGTCCATGACAGGAAGGGTGTGGCGAAGGCCGATCTCGTAGTCATGAACGTCGTGAGCAGGGGTTACCTTAAGACATCCTGTTCCGAAATCCATCTCCACGTAGTCATCCTCGATGACAGGTATCTCCCTGTTGATCAGAGGGATAAGCACCTTCTTGCCGCGGAGCCAATGATGACGCTCATCATTAGGGTTCACGCAGATCGCGGCGTCCGCCATGATTGTCTCCGGACGGGTCGTGGCGATGATGAGGTACTTGTCGGTAGGATTGCCCTGACCGTCTGAGATATAGTAACGAAGGTGATAGAAATGGCTCTGAGTATCGCGGTGGATGACCTCGTCATCGCTGACGGCGGTGTGTCCCTCTGGGTCCCAGTTGACCATTCTGACGCCTCTGTAGATCCAACCTTTCTTGTAGAAATACACGAAGGTGTTGATGACAGCCTCGGAGAGTTCCGGCTCCATGGTGAAGCGGGTGCGGTCCCAGTCGCATGAGGCGCCGAGCTTACGAAGCTGCTGGAGGATGATGCCGCCGTGCTCCTCTTTCCATTCCCGCGCGTACTTGAGGAATTCCTCTCTGGTGAGGTCTTCCTTGCTGATACCCATAGCTTTAAGCTTAGAGACGACCTTGTTCTCAGTCGCGATGCTGGCGTGGTCTGTACCAGGCACCCAGCAGGCGTTCTTGCCGTCCATACGCGCCTTTCTGATAAGCACGTCGTTAAGGGTATTATTGAGCACGTGTCCCATGTGGAGGATACCAGTCACGTTAGGTGGCGGGATCACGATAGTGTAAGGTTCTCTTGAATCAGGCTCTGAATGGAAGAATTTATGCTCGAGCCAGTAGGCGTACCATTTGTCCTCGGTCTCGGCAGGATTGTACTTTGCTGAAAGTTCCATTTGGTTTTTATTAGTTATAATCATGCAAAGATAACAAAAATATGTAAATTCGCGGTGTTTTAATACTAGTATTTACACTATGGCAGACGAGAAACAGATGAGCATCGAGGTAAAGCCCGAGGTCGCAAAGGGCAGTTATTCAAACCTCGCCATTATCACCCACTCCCACAGCGAGTTCATCATCGACTTCGCATCAATGCTTCCAGGCCTTCCAAAGCCTGAAGTGAACAACAGAATCATCATGACGCCGGAGCACGCCAAAAGGCTTTTCCTCGCCCTCCAGGACAATATCTCAAAGTACGAGAACAGCAACGGCCCTATCAGCCTTGGAGAGCCAAAGGCGACCTATCCGATGGGCGGATTCGGCGGCGGAGCGAAGTCATAACATCACATGCTAGACCCAGATAAATTACTTGATATCAAGGCGATAACCCTTGATATTGACGGAGTCATGACCGACGGCACGACGCTTGTCACGCCGGAAGGACTCCCCCTTCGCGCCTTTGACGAAAAGGACGGATTCGGCCTGAGGATGGCAGCCATGAACGACGTGATCCTCGGAGTCTTCACGGGCGGATCCCTCGAATGTGTTCGCAAAAGAATGGCGGCATTCGGCGTCCCCCAGGAGAACACATACCTTAGATGCAGGGACAAGATGCTCCAATTGAACGACTTCTGCGCTAAATATGGCCTGACAAGAGAGCAGGTCATGTATCTCGGTGACGACATTCCCGACGTCTGCGTACTGACGGCTTGCGGAGTCGGAGTCGCCCCTGCGGATTCTGCCCCCGAAGCTCTTCAAGCGGCCGACTACATAGCCTCGAAAGCAGGCGGCAAAGGCTGCGTCAGAGAGGCCATCGAACTAGTGCTCAAGGCCCAGGGAAAATGGGTGTTCGACGTCGAGAAATACAACCGTATGTTCTAGTTAGAAAGAGGAAAAATGTCACTTTCAGATAAGAAGATAATTCTTTCCAGCGGCTCCCCGAGAAGGCGTGAGTTGCTTCAAGGATTAGGCCTTGATTTTAAGGTAGATACACAAAATAACTTCAAGGAAGAATTTAACCCTTCGACACCCCTTCATCTTGTGCCTTCCGTGTTGTCTGAAGGCAAGTCTTACGGCTATTGGAGAGAGCTCTCCGAGAACGAGATTCTGCTCACTTCGGACACTGTCGTGATCTGCCCGTCAGAGGGCGAATCCGAAGTCTTCGAGGGCAGCGTCGGAGCCGAGTTGATGGGTAAGCCTAAAGACAGAGAGGACGCCATCCGAATGCTTCACCGCCTAAGCGGGAAAAGTCACCATGTCGTGACCGCGATCACCCTTCGCGACAATTCCAGGCACATAACCGCGAGCGACACCGCAGTCGTCCATTTCAAACATCTTAGCGACGAGGAGATTGAGCGTTACGTGGACGAGTGCAGGCCCTTTGACAAGGCCGGCGCCTACGGCATCCAGGAATGGATAGGCTACGTGGGCGTTGAACGCGTTGAAGGTTC